>JBGSME010001034.1:0-3151 GCA_041740335.1 Bryobacteraceae bacterium
GGCGCCGGCAAAAAACTCGCGGCGGGATCGTACGTTGGACATGATCTTCATCTAGAACCGGTAAACAAACTCATTGGAATTCATCAGCATCAGGCAGAAATCGGCCAGCGCGTCATCGCCCGCCTCGGTCCCTATCTTTTCCGCCTGCTGGGCAAGAAACGTCAACGCAGTATCTTTCTCCCTGCCGCGCGGCAGCCGCGAGTACGCCAACTCGTAAGCCGCCTCCACTTGCTTGTCCGCAGCGCCGCCGGCCAATAACTTCACTCGATGCGCAAACGCGTACGACCATTCGCTCGTAAGTTCACTGTTAAGCAGCGTCAGCGCCTGCGGAGCCGTCGTAGTCCGTGCCCGCCGCGAGCACGTCTCATGCGTATCCGGAAAATCGATCGCGTTCAGCATCGGGTACGGCGCGTTGCGCTTCACAAAGATATAGATGCTACGCCTTTGCCGGTCCGCGGCCGTCTTGCTCACTTCCCATCCGCCTACCGGAGCCGGCACGCCCGCCGGCAACGCCGGAAACACACTCGGGCCGCCGGTCTTCCGATCCAACAAACCGGCCACCGCCAGCGCCGAATCGCGTATCGACTCGGCCTCCAGCCTCTGCGGCTGCATGCGCCACAGCAGCCGGTTACTAGGATCGAGCTTTGCCGCCTCCGGCCGGTGCGCGGAACTCTGCCGGTAAGTGCTCGAAGTCATGATCAGACGGTGAAGTTTCTTCAGGCTCCATCCGTTCTCCACAAACTCGCTGGTCAGCCAGTCCAGCAATTCCGGATGACTGGGCCGCGTTCCCATCGTCCCGAAATCGCCCGGTGTAGCCACGATGCCGGAGCCAAAATGATGATGCCAAACACGGTTCACCATCACCCGCGCCGTAAGCGGGTTCGCTGCATCCGCCAGCCAGTTCGCCAGCGCCGTCCGCCGCCCTGTGGATTCCAGGCCGTCGGGCTTTCTCACTTTCGCCGGCTCCGGATCGAGAATCGAAAGAAACCCCGGTTCCACTTCTGCCCCCGGGGCACTGTACAAACCCGTGCCAAGCACGTGCGTCGGCGGCGCCTTCGCGCTCACATCGTACATTCCCGCGCCCCGCGCGATTTCTTTCGGTTTTAGCCGCTCCAACTGCTTTAGCTCAGCCTGCAGTTCCTCAAACCGCTTCTTCCGCGCGCCAACCAGTTTCGAACCCACCTTATCGAACAACGGATCGAGGTACGGCTTCGGCCGCAAGGGGCACGTCCCACAGGTCTTGGTGGAAAGCAGTTGCACCATCCAGGCTTGCAGCGGAGTTCTCGCCGCCTCGTTTGCCTTCACCGCCTGCACCGCATAATCGGGGTACCGCTCCAGTAACTGGTCCGGCGTGAACGTACGTTCCGGCATCAGCAGCGCCGCCAACTCCTCCCACAGCGGCTGTGTCCTCGCCTCCCACACCGCGAGCTCCGTTTCGTATTGGCGTAGCACAACGGCGTCGGCAAGCGGCACACTGTCGTCGTGCATCACGTTCGAAAAGAACGCCTGCAGCCGATAGTAGTCCTTCTGGAGAATCGGATCGAATTTATGGTCATGGCACCGCGCGCACTCAAACGTCAGCCCAAGAAATGCCGCGCCGGTAACCGACGTGATGTCGTGCAGCATTTCCTGTCTGCCCAACAGCAGGTCCTTTTGATTCCCCTCCTCGGGGTAGTGCCGGTTAAAGGCAGTCGCCACTCGCGCATCCGGATCGCCGGGCCACAACTCGTCTCCGGCGATCTGCTCTTTCACGAAACGGTCGTAAGGCTTATCGTCGTTGAACGAAGTAATCACATAGTCGCGGTAACGCCACACCGTGGGCCGTGTAACATCGTCTTCAAAACCGGTGCTTTCGGCATAGCGGGCAACATCCAGCCAGTGCCGCGCCCACCGCTCCCCGTAGTGCGGTGACAGCAGCAGACGGTCAATTACTTTTTCGAACGCATTCGGCGCACCGTCGTCCAAGAACGCGCGGACTTCGTCCGGCGTCGGCGGCAAGCCAATCAGATCGAAGGTCGCCCGCCGGATCCATTCCACACGATTGGCCTCGGCGCCCGCCGAAATCCCTTTCGCCTGCAGCTTCCGAAGCACGAACGCGTCAACCGGATTGCGAACCCACGCATCCCGCATCGCCGGCGCCGCCGGCCGCTTCACCGGCTGAAACGCCCAATACCTTCGCTGCTGCGGCGTGAACGAACCAGCCGCCGCGAGTAACATACCTGCGCCAAGAAAGATCGCCGCCGATTTCATCGATAAGGTCCTGTCATGGTTGGCTCACAACACTGCCGGTTGCACCCGTCACCGCAAAGGAAACGGGCCTTCCATATTGGCCTCGCCAGCGCGTCCAGTATACATCAAACCAGCTCTGGCGGGGCTCTCGATTGTTCCGTTGTACAATGACATCGGCTCGGGAAATGAGAATGGGAATCGATGGCTGACAGGAGGTGGATTTGCGCCCCGGCGATCCTGCTGCTCCTACTTCTGGTCACCCCCGCGTGGTCCGCCGGCCTCCACCCCCTGCTCGACGCCTATTGCGTGAAATGCCACTCCGGCGCATCCGCCCAGGCCAATCTCGATCTCACCGTTTTCAAAACCCGTGAGTCCATGTTGGCCTCTCGCAAGGTCTGGCTGCGCGCGCTTGAGCGCGTCAAAGCCGGAGAGATGCCGCCCACCCAGCCCCTGCCCAGTCCCGAGGAGCGCGAAGCCCTCAGCGATTGGATTGATCGCACAATCAACAACCTCAACTGGGCCAAACTCAAACAGCCCGGCCACGTCACCATACCCAGACTCAATCGCGACGAGTACGACAACACCATCCGCGACCTTACCGGCCTCGACATCCGCCCCGCTCGTGCGTTCCCGGAAGATACCTTCGGCGAAAGCGGCTTCAACAATGATCGCGAAGCACTGTTCACCTCTCCGCTCCTGATGGAGAAGTACATGGCTGCCGCCAACACCATTGTCAACGAGCTGAAAGCCGCGCGCGCCAACCCCCCGCTGCTTCGGCGAAAACTCGAAGTCGAATCCATGCACCTCACCGAGACCGGGCTTCGCACCACCGGCTACGGTTACGATCTGCGGGCCGTACAGAACACGCTGTACGAATACGTGCGTTTCCCGCGCAGCGGCAATTACACCATTCGAATCCGCG
>JBGSME010001035.1:0-8067 GCA_041740335.1 Bryobacteraceae bacterium
CCTACCGCCGCCAATGGATGGATCAGCACGGCCGCCAGCCGAAAGTGGCGCGGCATCCATTCCGGGAACCAGAGGACGACGCCGCTTGCCAGCAGAATGAGACCGAAAGTCCACTGCATCCAGAACATCATTTTCTGGCCGCCATTGAACTTGCCCGATTCAGGCAGGCCTGCTTCCTGATTGGTAGCGTACTTGCCGGACTGCCGGAGCCATTGCCGGTCATCGGCGTCGAGGGCCATCTGCCTGCGCCAACGGACGAACATGAACGTCAGCGAGAATGCGAACAGAGCACCGGCGATGGGATGAATGGCTCGCACCACCGAGCCGCCGCCGAACACCGCCGCGATCCAATACAATTTGCGAGACCACAAGGCGAGCCCGGTAAGCGCGAGATACAAGAACAGGATCGCCGACATCCAGTGATTGGCTCGCTCGGCAAAGTCAAATCGCGCGATCCGCTCATTCGTCATCGGTGGCCCCTTCGTGCTTGGGTCCGTACTTCACGAAGTGGAAGAAGGCGCCCAGGATACCGCCGGCGAAGACGGCCGTTCCGAGCCATTTGACGGGCCCCTTCCACAGCGACACGGTCCACGGAATCGCCGGATTCTTGGGAAGGCCGTACGCTTCGGCCTCAGAGGCATGCTTCAATACGTAAATCACATTGGTGCCGCCGACGCCGGCGGGGTTATAGACGCCTGCGTCCATGTGCCCGTCACTTTTCAGTTCCGCGGCGCGGGAGCCGGCCATGCGCAGCAACTCATCGCGAGCGCCGAAGGTAAGGCAGTTGGTAGGGCAGGTCTTGATGCAGGCGGGCGGCAAACCGACCGAGGTCCGGTCAGAACATAGCGAGCACTTATAAACTTTCTTTGTTTCCGGGCTGAGCCGCGGCACATCGAACGGGCAGCCGGTAATGCAATAACCGCAGCCGATACAATTATCGTGATCAAAATCGACGATACCGGTGTCGCGTTGGACGATGGCGCCCGGCGCCGGGCACGCCCGCAGGCAGCCGGGGTCCTGGCAGTGCATGCACTGATACTTGGCCATCAACCACGACATGTGGCCGTCCACTTCGCGTTCATTGAACTGGATCAGGTTCCAGAAGTTATAGGCGAGGCTGGGCATTGTCTGGTACGTTCCATCGAAGGTACCGAGCGTAAACTCCTGATCATTCCATTCCTGGCATGCGACCTCGCAGGCTTTGCAGCCGATGCAAAGCGAAGTGTCGATGAGTTTGGCAACAGTGACAGCCATGGGTCAGACTTTCTCCAGATTAACGAGAAAGCCCTTGTATTCAGGGGTCCCGGAGTTGGGGTCAAAAACCGAAGCAGTTAGATTGTTGATCAGCGGACCACTCACCTTGCCGAGAAATCCCCAGTGGATCGGCAGCCCGACCTGGTAGACATCCTTGCCGCCAATCTTCAACGGCCGGATGCGGCGAGTGACCAGCGCAAAGCCTTCCACCTTGCCACGGGCCGATGTTACACGAACGCGATCCCCACTTTTGATGCCTTTCTGGAGCGCCAGCTTTTCGGGTAGTTCCACAAAGAAGTGCGTTTGCAGTTCGCTCGAACCGGCAGTGTGTTTGGTCCAGTAGTGAAAATGCTCTGTGAGGCGGTAAGTGATTCCGACGTAGGGAAACTCTGTTGCGAGGCCTAAGCGGTCATTCGTGCCAGTGTAAACCTTGGCCAAGGGATTGAACGAAACTTTCGGATGCAGCGCGTTCTCCACGGGGGACTCAGCCGGCTCGTAGTGCTCCGGGAAAGGGCCTTCGACGAGGCTCGGCGCAAACAGTCTTGCCACGCCCTCCGGCAGCATGATGAAAGCTGAGAATGTTTCCGGCGCAGCATCGCCTTTGAAATCCGGGATATCGCCGGACCACCGTTTACCGTCCCAGTGGATGGGCGCGCGAGTAGGATCCCAGGGTTTGCCGGCCGCATCGAGCGAGGCGCGATTGTAAAGCACGCGGCGATTGGCCGGCCAGTTCCAGGACCACTGCGGATAGACGCCGAGCCCGGTAGGATCGTCGGTACCGCGGCGAGCCATGTTATTGCCAGCCTGTGTCCAGGACCCGGCATAGAGCCAATTACCGCAGATCGTAGAGCCGTCGTCTTTGAGTTCGCCGAATCCGCTCACCTGTTGGCCGGTAGTAAGATCGCGGCCATTTAATTCACGCGCCACTTCGGAAAGCGCGGGAGAAGCCGGATTCGCGTAGTTCCATGTCATGTTGAGGAGAGGTTCAGGGGCAGCGCCGCCTTCCTTCTCATAGAGTCCGCGGATCTCGTGAAAGAGGCTGGCGATGATCTGCTGATCGCGGCGCGCGGCACCTGGCGGATCAAGTGCCGCATCCTTCCACTGGAGCCACCGCGAGGAATTGACGAAAGCGCCATCCTTTTCGGCGAAGCAGGCCGCCGGCAGCAGGAACACTTCGGTCTGGATGCTGGGCGCGTCGATCGCGCCGCTATAGTAATTGGCGGCCAATTCCTTAGCCCGCCAGAATGCCGCGGTTTCGGTTTCGAAATTCTCGGCCACGATCATCCACTTGAGCCGCGACAACCCGGCGATCATCTTCGACGTGTTGGGGCCATTGGCCACCGGATTCATCCCGAACGAGATCATGCCTTCAATCTCGCCATTGGCCATGCGATTGAAGAAGCTGCCCCAGCTATGGTTATCTCCGTCGCCGAGTTTGGGCAACCAGTCATAGCCGAAGCCGTTGGCGGCCGTCGCCTTTTCGCCGTAGTAGGCTTTCAACAAGCTGGCCATGAACTTGGGTGTGTTCGTCCAGTAGTTCATGGCATTCGGCCGTAACGGCTTTGGTGAATTGACGCGGCAGTAGTCGGCGAACGTCTTCGCGGAAGCGGTGGGAACCTTCAGGTAACCGGGCAGATTACTCCAGGAAGCCATGTCGGTGGCGCCCTGAATGTTGGCATGGCCACGCTGGGCGTTCACGCCACCGCCGGGCATACCGATGTTGCCCATGAGCAACTGGACCATCGCGGCTGCGTGGATCAACTGCACGGAGTGCGAGTGCTGGGTCCAGCCGAGGGCGTAGAGCACGGTTCCGGTTTTGTCGGCGGCGTGCGCCACGGTAATCATCTCCGCCGCCTTTTGGAACTCTTCGGGCGTGCAGCCGCAAATTTCGGACACCTTCTCCGCGGTGTAGCGCGCGTAGTGGCGCTTCATCAACTGAAACACGCAGCGCGGATGCTCGAGCGTGGAGTCCACTTTCGCGTAACCCGAACCGTCGAGCTCATACTCCCAGGTGGACTTGTCGTACTTACGATTGGCCTCGTCCCAACCGGAGAAGAATCCCTCGTCGAAACCGAATCCATCTTTGATAATGAAAGCCGCGTTGGTGTGCTGGCGAACATAGTCCGCCTGATAGCGGCCGGACTCAAGCGCGTAGTGAATCAGCCCGCCGAGGAAAGCGATGTCGGAACCGGCCCGGATGGGCACGTAGAGGTCGCTCACGGCGGCGGTGCGATTGAAGCGCGGGTCCACGCAAACGATTTTCGCTTTGCGCTTCCGCTTCGCTTCCATCACGAAGCGGAAACCTACGGGGTGATTTTCGGCCGGGTTGCCGCCCATCACGAGCACGACATCGGTGTTCACGACATCGGTCCAGCCGTTGGTCATTGCGCCTCGTCCGAAAGTGGCGGCCAGACTGGCCACCGTGGGGCCGTGTCAAAGACGGGCCTGGTTTTCGTATGGCAGGACTCCCAGCGCGAAACGCAGCTTCCCGAGGAGGTAGTTGACCTCGTTGGTATCGGTACAACCGCCCATCATGACGAGATTGCTGAGGCGGTTGACAGTGCGCCCCTGATCGTCGGCAGTTTGGAAGCCGGCATCGCGTGTCTTCTTGATCAGCCGCGCCATTTTGGGAATGGCCTCTTCCCACGACATCGGAGTCCATTCGACGGCGCCGGGCGCCCGGTACAGGGGCTGAGTGAGGCGGCGGTCACTGGCAACGAATTCCTTGAGCGACGCGCCCTTCGAGCAAAGCGTGCCGCGATTCACTGGAGAATCCGCATTGCCTTCAATATGAACGACCGCCGGTTTGACGTTGCGGGACTTGTCACCGAGCGTATGAATCACGACGGAGCAGCCAACGGCGCAGTACGGGCAAACCGACAAAGTCTGCGTGGTGCGCGAAATCTTGAGTTCGCGAACAGCCGCCTGCGCCGGGCGGAGATCGAAACCGAAAGCGGTAACCAGCCCCGCCGAAGACGCAAGAAAACCGCGACGGGAAATTGGGTCGTTCATGAGTGCCGTAAGGGGAGTTGTATCACGGCTGGGGCTGGAGGAGCAATTCGCGCCGATGGCGGAGAGTTCGGGCTTGCCTGGATCCGGGACAAGGAGTTCGCCTACGAGCAGCAAGACAGCGCCTGCATGACGGCGCACATGGTGAACCTTGCGAACCCTCACGATGGAGGGTCCCGTCCGCGAGATCATTTCTTCGCCCCCAACGATTGCTGGCATTCGCGTTCCGGACGGGCGCCGGGTGCGCAACGCGACTTTCCTGGCGGGGGCGACGATCCGGCTCTTCGTGTAGAGAACGGAGTGATCCATTTCGAGTTTCGCGTAAAATTTCGGAATGGGCTACAGCGAAGAACTCGGCGGCCGCATCCGTGCGGTATTCGGCTCGCACCCGGCGCTTGTCGAAAAGAAGATGTTCGGAGGCTTGTGTTTCATGCTGGACGGCCACATGTGTTGCGGGGTGGTGGGCGACGAACTAATGGTCCGCGTGGGAGCCGAAAGGGAAGCTGATGCGTTGGCGCAGCCCTACGCGCGGCCGATGGATTTCACGGGCCGGCCGATGAAGGGCATGGTCTACGTGGAGGCTGCCGGTATCGCCACTACGCGGCAGTTGAAAGGCTGGGTCAACCGCGGCGTGGCGTTCGTTACCACGCTACCGGCGAAGAAGGCGCGATGACGTTTCCAGGCGCGATTTCGCGCCAACGCATACGGGTGGAAAGGCTCTCGACTGGCGTGCCAACGCCTCAAGGAGGCCGTGTCGGAAATCAACAAAAGCGCCGGCGAATCGGAAGACCCGCGACAATTGGCTCGATCGCCTTTGGATGGCGATTCAGGAGGACGGAGTCAGCTACCTCGACCCGGTGCAACAACGGTGAGGCGAACTTTGCGGATCGGCAGAGGTGGCATCGCGCAGGGCCGACGAGTTTGTGCATTTCATTCGAAGCGTGTGGTCGGATCGCAGCCGCGACACTTACGTAAGTTCCACGAGCATGTGCTTCTCGAGCCTGCTCGCCGCCGGCCGATTCCAAGACGTCTGGGATTTGCTGGCGATGGCGCCGTATCCTTCCTGGCACGATCGTAGGTTCGGCGTGGAGGCTCTGTTGGGCGAGGGCCGCATTGACGAAGCGATCGCGTATGCCGAAGCCAGCGGCGGGCTCAACCAGCCGGATAACGCGATCAGCGCCATGTGCGAGAGCAAATACTGCTCGATGCGAGCTGGTCCGATGACGCCTACCAGCGATATGGGCTTTCGGTGAACGACAACACAACCGGACTGAATCACTTTCGGGCCATCGTGAAGAAATACCCGGACCGCGACCCAGAGCAGATCCTTCGCTCCCTCGCCGAGTCATCCCGGGAACATGGGCGGTGGTTCGCCGCCGCCAAAGATGCAGGTTTCCATAACCTCGCATTGGAGTTCGCGAAAGCAGGCCATACCGATCCGCGCACGCTAAATCCGTGCGGCGCGCGATTTCGCCGTGAATGAGCCGCGTTTTGCACTCGCCGCCGGACGGTTGGCACTGGATGAAATGCTGAACGGCTACGGGTACGACATCACCGGCGCCGAAGTGTACGATGCGTTCGCCTACATGGCAACCGCGGCCGGCCAGCTCGGGATCGAGGACGCAACGCGCGCCGAAGTCACAAAGGCAGCACCGGCTGCCGAATCGAAGCAGCCGTTTGTCGCCGCCGCTTTGCTTCGGGCTGCCAGAGTAGCGGGATCGCCTAGACTGCGAGCGGTGCGGGTTCCAGCCTCGCGCCACCCGGCTCGCCGATTCAGTCGCCGATGATCTTCACCAATACGCGCTTCCGGCGATTGCCGTCGAACTCGCCGTAGAAGATTTGCTCCCACGGGCCGAAGTCGAGCCGGCCCGCCGTCACCGCTACAACGACCTCACGGCCCATAATCTGGCGTTTCATGTGCGCGTCGGCATTGTCCTCGCCAGTACGGTTGTGATGGTAGCCGGACACGGGCTCGTGCGGCGCGAGGTTTTCAAGCCAAACGTCGTAGTCGTGATGCAGTCCGCTTTCGTCGTCGTTGATGAACACAGACGCGGTGATGTGCATTGCGTTCACCAGCACCAGCCCTTCCTTCACGCCCGATTCGCGGAGGCAATCGTTGACTTGCGGCGTAATATTGAGAAACGCGCGGCGGCCGGCGATGTCGAACCATAGTTCTTTTCGAAAGCTTTTCACGCCTTCTATTCTGGCAAGTTTCCTGTAAGGTCTTCCGGCCATCACACCCCTGGCGCTCTGCTACCATGAGGCGTCCATCGACATGACACGACTCCTCGTTCTCGTCCTTTTCTCCGCCGCCGCCTTCGCGCAGCGCCATATCACGCAGGGCCCAGCCCAACCCGTCGTGGCGAACCTCTATCCGTGCCCGGTGCAGGCAGGCAACCACCGTATCAGCGCGGTGGGCCGAATCACGGCTAGCGACGGAACTGTTGTCACGGTCCCCGGCGAGACCGCCTTCCAGAACAAGCTTGGCCCCTTCGCCGCCGACCTCTACAACGAATGCACACACCACGCCAGCAATGACCCTGCATCGGCGCCCATCGTCGACGTCGATGCGAACGGCGATGTCATCACCGGATACATCGTCGCCGACAACTATTTCGAGCTTTATGTGAACGGCAAGCTGGTAGCTGTCGACAACACGCCGTACACCCCTTTCAACTCGGCGGTCGTGCGATTCCGCGCCAAACGCCCGATTACGTACGCATTCAGGCTCGTCGATTGGGAAGAGAACCTCGGCCTCGGCACGGAAATGATGCGCGGCGACCGGTGGCATCCCGGCGATGGAGGTCTCATCGCCCGCTTCAGCGACGGCACTGTCACCGGCAGCGACTGGAGAGCCCAGTCGTTCTATATCGCGCCGCTCAACGATCCGGCTGACGTTTTGGAAAAGCCTGGCAATGTGCACGATACAACGGCCCTCGGCCGCGTGTACCCCGGCGCCAAAAAACCCGCATGCCAGGAAAAATGCTACGCAGTCCACTACCCAATCCCCGCCAACTGGTACGCCACGAAGTTCGATGATTCCGCGTGGCCAGCCGCGAGCGAATATACAGACGAGGAAGTTGGCGTTACGAACCTTCCAGCGTATACACGCTATCCCGAGTTATTCCGGGGAGCACGTTGGATATGGTCGTCGAACCTCGTGTTCGATAACGTCGTGATCGCGCGCAAAACGGTGCGGTAAGGGAACCCTGTTACGGGCGTCCACGGCGGGCGCGCCACAGCGGACCCACGATTGAAATCACGCTTGCCACGATGAAGAACAACGCGATCGGTTTGGTGAATAGCGAGGTCCATTCCCCTCGGCTAAGAATGAGCGCGCGGCGGAGGTTGGATTCCATCATCGGCCCGAGAATCAATCCGAGCACCAGCGGGCCCATGGGAATCCCAAGCCTGCGGAAGCCGGCGCCAGCGACGCCGGCCACGAACATGACCCACACGTCGACAACGGAATTGTTCAGCGCGTAAGAGCCCACCACTCCGAGAAGGACCACGCCGGCCCACAGAAGCCGGTCCGGCACCTGCGTGATCCGCGCCAGCACTCGCGCTCCGGCAAGACCGATGATGGCGGTGAAGAGCGCCGCGCCGAGCATCAGGAAAATGATGGTGAATACCAGCGGCCGATGGTCGCGAAAGAGGAGCGGGCCCGGCTGAAGTCCATGAATGAGCAGAGCGCCGATGAGAATGGCGGAAGGCGCATCGCCGGGGACGCCGAGGGTCAGCATGGACGTCATGGCGCCGCCGATGGCCGCGTTCGCTGCAGTCGCAGCGGCGGCCAGGCCCTCG
>JBGSME010001036.1:0-15303 GCA_041740335.1 Bryobacteraceae bacterium
GCTGAAAACAAACTCTTCGCTCGGCAGAACCGGTTCCATGTTGAAGGCGAACTCGTGCGCGATGCAACGCTTGCCGCCAGTGGATTGCTCTACACGCCCATTGGCGGACCGAGCATTCGCCCGCCGCAGCCGGCCGGAGTAGCCGAGCTTCGCTACGGCAACAGCGGCAAATGGATGGCCGACAGCGGCGCGGACCGCTATCGCCGCGGCCTTTACATTCACTTCCAGCGCACAACGCCGTATCCCATGCTGATGAACTTCGACTCGCCGGACTCCAATACCAGTTGCACTCGCCGCGGGCGTTCGAACACGCCGCTCCAGGCGTTGAACCTGATGAACGACGAAGTATTTCACGAAGCCGCCGGCGCGCTTGGGAAGCGGATCGCGAGCGAAGGCGGGGCTGGAGTTGGTGAGCGGATCGACTTCGCATTTCGTACCGCGCTCGGCCGTGCGCCCACCGCCGCCGAGCGGCAACGGATTGCGGCTTTTCATGACGAGCAGGAGGCATCCGGCAATGCGTGGGTCAGCGTTAGCCGTGTGCTGCTGAACCTCGACGAGTTTGTGACTCGCGAATAGAAGGAGAGCCCCATGGAATCACGGAATTATCGAAACCGGCGGAAGTTCCTGAGCGACGTGGCGTGCGGAATCGGCTCGATGGCACTCGGCGATCTGCTGCACGCGGAGTCGTCCAACGGCAATCCTTTGGCGCCGAAGAAGCCGCACTTCGAGGGCAAGGCGAAGTCGGTGATCTTCATGTTCATGGAAGGCGGCCCGAGCCAGATGGATCTTTACGATCCGAAGCCCGAGTTGCAGAAGTGGAACGGGAAGCCGGCGCCGGAATCGATCGTGAAGAAACTCCGGCTGGCGTTCACCAAGAGCAACGCATCGGTGCTGGGAAGCCCGCGCGTGTTCACGCCGCACGGCCAAAGCGGCATGGAGATATCGGATTGGCTGCCGCATATCGCCTCCAACGCCGACGACATCTGCCTGGTGCGATCGATGGCCACCGACGCGTTCAACCATCATCCGGCGCAGCATCTGATGTTCACCGGATCCCAGATTTTCGGACGGCCGTCGCTCGGCGCTTGGTCGGTTTACGGTCTCGGCAGCGAATCGAAGAACCTGCCCGGTTTCGTCGTGCTGGCATCGGGCGCTGGCACCTCCGGCGGAGCGTCTAATTTTGCCAGCGGCTTTCTGCCGTCTAGTTATCAAGGGACGCTGCTGCGGAGTTCCGGCGACCCGATCTTGTATCTTTCGAATCCCGACGGCGTGACCATGCAGTCGCAGCGAGCGGCGATGAACGCGATTCGCGATCTGAACGAAATGCGCATGGCGTCGACCGGAGACGCGGAGATCGCGTCGCGGATTCAGGCCTATGAGCTGGCGTACCGAATGCAATCGGCGGGCCCGGAACTGGTGGACTTCTCGAAGGAGTCGCCGGAGACGCTCGAGATGTACGGCGTGAACGACGACACCACGAAGGCATACGGCACCAATTGCCTGCTCGCGCGGCGGCTGGTGGAGCGCGGCGTTCGCTTCGTGCTGCTGATGAACGCTTCCTGGGACAGTCACACCCAACTCAACAGGAAACTGAAGGCGAACTGCGATTCCACCGATCGGGGCGCGGGCGCGCTGATCAAGGATCTGAAGCAGCGCGGGATGCTCGATTCGACCCTCGTTGTATGGGGCGGGGAATTCGGGCGGACGCCGGTGAGCGAGGTCCGTAACACGCAGGAAGCGGGCAACGCGGGCCGCGATCATCATCCCGAGGGCTACAGCATGTGGCTCGCGGGCGGGGGCATCAAAGGCGGTCAGGTGATCGGGAAGACGGACGAGATGGGGTTTTTCGTTACTGAGGACAAGGTCCACGTGCATGACTTGCAGGCGACGATCCTGCACACGCTTGGTTTCAATCATGAGAAGCTGACTTACCGGTATATGGGCCGTGACTTCCGGTTGACGGACGTGCATGGAAACGTAGTTAGAAAGATGCTCAGTTAAATGAACAGGCGCGATTTTCTCGGCGCGCTCGGCGCAGCGCCCCTTTTAGGCCAGGGCGCGCGCAAGCCGAACGTCCTGATGATTCCGGTGGATGATCTGAACGATTGGATCGGCCCGCTAGGCGGGCATCCGCAGACGGTGACGCCCAATCTGGATAAGTTAGCCGCGCGCGGCGTAACTTTCCGCCGAGCTTACTGCCAAGCGCCGATGTGTAACCCTTCCCGCGCCTCTTTGATGACCGGACTGCGCCCGTCAACCACGAGTGTTTACGGCAACGACGACGTATGGCGCGACGGAGCGCCCGATGCTCTGACGATGCCGCAGTATTTCCGCAAAAGCGGCTACGCGGTTGCGGGCGGCGGCAAAACGTTTCACGGATCGCAGAACGACGCGGCGTCGTGGGACGCCTACTACACCTTCGAAGGCTTTGTGCATCCTTCAAAGACGCCCGTGAATGGCATTCCCAAAGCCGGACATTTCGATTGGAGCCCGATCGATGTTCCCGATGAAGAAACCGCCGATACCAAACTCGCCAAGTGGACCGCCGGTCTGCTGGGGCGCGAGCACCAGAAGCCGCTGTTTCTAGCGTGCGGCTTCTATCGCCCGCACTTGCCATGGTATGTGCCGAAGAAGTACTTCGACCGGTTCCCGCCCGATAAGGTGGAATTGCCGAAGGTGCTCGAGAACGATCTCGACGACGTGCCCAAGTCCGCAATTCGCAACCTGCGCGACCACGACAATGTTACTTCGACGAAGCAATGGAACAAGGCCGTGGCGTCGTATCTGGCTTGTATCTCTTACGCGGACGCGAACATCGGACGTGTGCTGGACGCGTTGGACCGCGGTCCGAATCGCGACAATACGATCGTGGTGCTGTGGAGCGACCACGGATGGCAGCTCGGGGAGAAGCAGCAGTGGCGCAAGTTCACGTTGTGGGAACGGTCCTGCCGTGTGGCCATGATTGTGGCGGCGCCGGGGATCTCGAAGGCGGGCACACAGTGTGACCGGACGGTGGAGTTGCTCGATATTTATCCCACACTTACCGATCTCTGTGGCCTCCCGGCGAAGAACGATCTGGAGGGCCGCAGCTTGAGGCCGTTGCTCGCTGATGCTTCGGCGAAGTGGGATAAGCCGGCTGTGACCTCGGATGGTCCGGACAAGATCAGCGTGCGGACGGAACGGTGGCGCTACTCCAAGTTCCCCGATGGCGAAGAGCTGTACGATCATGATGCCGACCCGCGCGAGTGGACAAATCTGGCTACGAAGCCGGAGTCGGCGGCGGTGAAGAAGCAACTGGCGGCGCTGTTGCCGGCTCGGATCGAGCGCAAGAAGCTACGGAGGTGGAGCCAGCTTCCGCAGGCGGAGAAGAAAATGTACGAGGTGGCTCCGGGGCGGCATCCGATGCCCGACGCGCAGAATGACGTCGGGCTTCCGAGCGTCTTGTAACGGAGGCGGCTCCAGGGCGGAGCAGTCACGCGCCGTCCGAAGTTCTCGGCGCGCACCCGGGCAATCGCCCATTCGTGCCATTCTGGTGGCATGCATCGCACCGCCTACGCCCTCGTCGCCGCCGCTTTCCTCGGCGGATACCAACTCGGCGCCTACCGCGATCATCGCGCCGCGCTCATCGAAGTCGACCGCGCCTTCGATAGCGCCACCGCCGAACGCGGCGCCGCGGGCTGGACTTCATTCTTCGCCGCCGACGGTAAGATGGTGCGATCCACCGGCGAGATAGTCACCGGTCCCACTGCCGTGCAGGCATTGATGCACCCATTGTTCGACAACAAAGACAACTCGCTGCGCTGGAGGCCGGAGTTTGCCGAGACGTCGCGGGCCGGCGACTTGGGCTATACCGTCGGGTCCTCCAAGTTCCGGCATAAGGACGCAGCGGGCCGGTTAGTTGAAAATACCGGCCGGTACGTCACCATCTGGCGCAAGTCAGGAAGCTCATGGAAGGTTGCGCTGGACATCGGAACCAGCGGCCCGCCAGCTCCGGTGGAATAAGGTCCTACTTAGTAACTTTGCTGGATCAACTTGGCGACAAGGCCGGTCCAGCCGGTCTGATGGCTCGCGCCCAGCCCGCGCCCATCGTCGCCGTGGAAATACTCGTGGAACAGAATAAGATCGCGCCAATGCGGATCTGTCTGGAAGCGGCCGTCTTCGCCAAACAGAGCGCGCCGTCCATCCTCATCGCGCAGGAAAATGCGGGTCAGCCGGCGCTCAATTTCGAGGCTCACCTCCCAAAGGTTCATGCGCTTTCCAGAACCCGTCGGGCATTCCACCTGAAACTCATCGCCCAGAAAATGGTGGAACTTCTGCAGGCTCTCGATGATCAGAAAGTTCACCGGGAACCACACCGGGCCGCGCCAGTTCGAGTTTCCCCCGAACAAGCCGGTTCGGGATTCGGCGGGCTCATAAGTTACGCAGTGCTCCGCCCCATCCAGCCGCAGCGTGTACGGCGTATCGCGATGGGCGCGCGACAACGAACGAATGCCGTGGGGCGAGAGGAACTCGCTCTCGTCGAGCATAACGCCGAGAACACGGCGGAGCCGGTCCTGGTGCACCAGCGCGAGGAAACGCCGGATGTTAGTGGCCGTCGTTTGCGTCTCGATGTAGCCGCCAAATTCAGGAAGGTTGTCGATAAACCATTGCATTCTCCGCTTGAAGCCCGGCAGCGCGTCGATCTGTTCCGATTCGAGCGTCTCGACGGCGAACAACGGTATCAGCCCAACCATCGAACGTACCCGCATGGGAAGCGAACGCCCGTCGGCCAGATGCAACACGTCGTAATAGAAGCCATCCTTACGGTCCCAGAGTTCGATTCCCTGCCCGGCGAGATTGTTCATCGCACGCGAGATGTAGACGAAGTGCTCCAGGAACTTGGAAGCGACATCTTCGTATACGGGGTTCTGCTGGGCCAGTTCGAGCCCGATGGTCATCATGTTGAGACAGTACATCGCCATCCAACTGGTGGCGTCGGATTGCTCGATGGTGCCGCCGCCGGGAAGTGCTTGGTTTCGATCGAAGACTCCGATGTTATCGAGGCCAAGGAACCCGCCCTGAAAGACGTTATTGCCTTCCACGTCCTTGCGATTCACCCACCACGTGAAATTGAGCAGCAGTTTATGGAACACCCGCTCGAGAAAGGCCCGGTCCGGGCGGCCCGTGCGCTTAGCGTCAATCTTGTAAACCCGCCAGGCGGCCCAGGCATGAACGGGCGGGTTTACGTCGGAGAATGCCCATTCGTAGGCCGGAAGTTGCCCATTCGGATGCATGTACCATTCGCGGACCAGGAGCACAAGCTGCTGTTTTGCGTAGTCAGGATCGATCAACGCAAACGGGATGCAGTGAAACGCCAGATCCCATGCGGCATACCACGGATACTCCCACTTATCCGGCATCGTCAGGATATCTTCGTTGTACAGATGCGTCCAGCCCGCGTTGCGTCCGTGCTTCCGTTCGGGCGGAGGCGGGGGACCGGCGGGGTCGCCTCGCAGCCATCGCTTCAGATCGTAGTGGTAGAACTGTTTGCTCCAAAGCATACCGGCAAACGCTTGGCGTTGAATATTGCGCGCATCGCCGGGCAGAGCCTCTGGCGCGAGGCTCTCGTAGAACTGATCCGCCTCGCGAATCCGAACAGCGAACATCTCGTCGAACCTAGCTCCGAAGGCGTCCACCGATGGTTCTTCAATGGTGAGCCGGAGACGGATACTGACACTCGCACCGGGATCGACAATCGTGCGATACCAGGCGGCCGCCTTGGTGCTGAGGGGCTGCTCACTCAGGAGATCGCGCGATCCTTCGACGACGCAGCCGTTAATGCCGTCTTTCACGCTCGCGGTGTGGTTGTCCACCCCGAACAGACGTTGGTAGTTAGTTTCGTTCTCGCAGAACAGTAACTCCGGATCCCCCTCGCAAAGCAACCAGCGTTCCTGCATCTCGTGATGATTCAGCCGGATCACGGCGGCGTTCGCCAGCGGATCTTCCGCGCGCAGGCGCGGCCGTCGCACATCCATGCCCCAGGACCACGTGTTGCGGAACCAAATGGCAGGCAGCACGTGCAAGGGCGCCGCCTCGGGTCCGCGATTGAACGCGGTGATGCGAATCAGTATGTCGTCTGGGCCGGCCTTGGCGTACTCGACGAAGACGTCGAAGTAGCGGTCCTCATCGAATACGCCGGTATCGATCAATTCAAATTCCGGATCTTCCCGTGTGCGCGCGCGATCGCCGTCGATCAATTGCTGGTACGGAAATGCGCCATGCGGATACTTGTACAGGTACCGCATGTAGGAGTGGGTGGGCGTCGAGTCAAGGTAGAAATAGTATTCCTTGACGTCTTCGCCGTGCCGCCCTTGGTTGCCGGTAAGTCCGAAGAGGCGCTCTTTGAGGATGGGGTCGCGGCCATTCCAAAGTGAAAGTGCGAAGCAGGTAAGTTGGTGATTGTCTGAGATGCCGGCGAGACCGTCTTCTCCCCAGCGGTAGGCGCGGGAGCGAGCGTGGTCATGCGGGAAATACTCCCACGCCGTGCCGTTCGCCGAGTAGTCTTCACGGACGGTGCCCCAGGCGCGCTCGCTCAGGTAAGGTCCCCAGCGGCGCCAGTGCGCCTGGCGGGAACGCGATTGTTCGAGGCGGGCATTTTCCGGGCACATCGGCTCGCCTTTATTGTATGCCCACCGGTTACGGGAGCAAGCCGTTTAGGGTTTCGCCTTGATGTCGATCAGGATCAATTCGAACGGCGTATTCATGTCACTCTTTTCTGAATGGGTGCCCGGAGTGCCCCACCGCGCCTCGCCGGCTTTGAAGCTGGCATCCACCACCGATCCATCCGTGTTGGTAAGCTTGATTCGCGCGGGAGTAAGCGCCACGGTGATTCGATTGACCGCGTGCTCATGGCGCGGAATGGATTCTCCCGGCCGCACCTTTACCCGCATTACCCGGACCTGCTTGTTCTCGAACTCAGTGCGATAAATGTCTGGCGCCACTTTCGAAGGATCGAGTGCGGGCCACGAAATGTCGGCGCCTGGATTCCGCAACTCAACTTCGACGATCTTGTACGTGGTCTTGCCCGTATTCTGGCTGGTGTGCATACCGCCGGCCGGATCCCACCGCACAGTCCCGGCTTTGAACTTGACCACGTTGGTGGGTCCACCCTCGAACGCCAATTCCATCACGCCGGGATCCAAGTGGACCATTACGCGATTCTCATCATGTTTGTGGAGACGTCCTTTTGGGCCGGGGGCGCTTTCGGCCACCACCACCCGGACGAATTCGTTGTCGACGGGCACCGGACGCGCCTGGCCGAACAGACCGGCGGAAACCATAGCGGCAAGAAAGAGAGTGTGTCGCACAGTGCCCTCCATTGTAGGCCAAGCCGCGAGTGGAATCAGGGCACCAGGCTGGCGACATGGTCGCCACCGAACAGAGCCCAGCCAATTGCGCCCTTTCCATCGGGGTCGCCGAGTACCATCTCCCACACCAGACTGGACCGCTTGTCATGTCTGAACTCACGGATGCGTGTCCAGTTGGTTACGTTGAGCACACCGTCGCGGGTACGCCGGGACTGTTCGGTGCGCGGCATCAGCATGCCGTAGTGCACGAGTATGTTGCCGGTCCGCGGCAGCGGATCGACGTCGCCCATGGCGATGCTGTAGGCCCAGTCATCGAACTTCGGCTGGCGTTCGGAAACCCATACCTGGCGCGCCACCCGGTTGTTCTCGTCGAGTTTGTATTCGACCGCGCGACTGTAGCTATCGCCGGGTGCCACGAACGGATCGAACGGCCATGCGCGATAGTTGCTGTTGTCGAAGACCATGAACGTGCCTCGCGGCGTAGGCGTTGGTGCGTGCTGGTGGAAAAACCAGCGGGCGCTGCTCGGTTCCAGGCGGAACGTCTTCTTGGCCAACTCGGGGCTGAGGCCCTTGGAATCGCCCAGCAGCCACTTGATGTCTTTCGTCTTGCGATCGATCTTGGCGACCATCGATAGCATGCGGAAGTTGATCAGGATAGAGTCATCGGCGGGATCGTAGAGAAGGCCGTTGGCGTGGGAGAAGTCGGCTTTGACGTCGGGGAAGCCGCGGCGCGTCCAGTATCCATCGAAGGTCTCGTAGCCGATGCGGAACGGATCGAGGTAGTCGAAGGCTTTCCAGCGCCACACCTCCTTGCCCTCGCGGGTGAACTCAATGATCTCGTCGCCCATCACCTTCTGCCGCGCGCGCGGGGCCTTTGGATCGGTTTCACTGGTGTAGTAGTTGTCGATCCAACGATACTCGGATCCGAGCACGAGCAGGTTGCCGTTGGGGAGTTCGTCCAGCTCGTGATGGAAGGTGCTGGTGTCGATTGGGATTCCCTTCGCGGCCCCCTGCGGACGTCTGCCCGCGTACCACTCGGCCACCGTATTGCCGAGCATGTCGATCTCGACGGCACGAAAATCCTGAGTGACAAACGCGAAGTTTCCATTGCGCAGACGTTGCAGGTCGCTGATGCGCGAGTTGATTCTCAGGTACCACACAGGTTCGCCGGCGGCGTCGACGGCGATCAGCATCCCAAAACCAGAGCCAAAGCGCGGGTCGCCGTCGCGGCTGCGTCGAGGGCTGAAGATGCGGTAGCCAGGCTCCATACGTTGAGGTTTGGACACAGTGACACGGATGGGCGGAAACTCAGCCGGATCGGTGGGCAAGGCCGGCGTGGTGAATTCGAGCGTTTCCGGAGCGGCAGTCTTCTCGCCGGCCGCGTCGGCAAGGGTCACGCGAATCTCGTGTTTGCGCGCCGCGCGCATGCCGACGACGGGCAGGCCTTTGGAGAGGTCGCGGTCCGGCTTGAAGCGAAGCTGCCAGCGGTTCTTGCCGTCGGTAACATCGACGAGTGTTGTCACAGGCTGATCGGCCTTAAACCGTAGAACGGCAGCGAGCGGCGCTGCCGGGTTCGGATTCGCACTCACTGCCGGTGGATCGACAAAGCGCGGCGCCGCCGCGGCCAACCAGGGAACGATGGTGAGCAGGATGCCGACTCGCATTTTTCGATACTAGCTCGAACCACCCCATCGAGAAAGCGTGAAGAAGGCCGCGCCAAAAGCCAGCGAGTGGCGCTCGTTCAGAAGTAGCCTCTATTTGTCGAGAAAGAAACTGCCGACAAACATCGCGTCGATGCCGGAAGAGTAAAAGCTCCGTACGGCGTCGCGCGGCGTGCAAACCAGCGGATCCCCGAACAGGTTGAACGACGTGTTGTAGAGCACGGGAAGCCCGGTGGCCTCGCCCGCCTCCAACAGCAGGCTGTGATAGAGCGGGTTATCTTCGCGGTGAACCTGGTGGACGCGGACCCAGCCATCACCGAGAACGGCAGGTTCGAACGTCTTTCGATGCTCCGGCCTCACGCGGCTGACCGTGGCCAGGAAGCGGGCATTGGACCCCGTCTCGAAATACTCGGCGGCCCGCTCGGCGGGCACCGACGCCGCGAATTTCCGGTAGTCGTCCCGATGCTTGATGAACTTATTCAAATTCTCGGTGGAGTACGGATTGCGCGGCGACGCCAGAATACTGCGGTTGCCCAGCGCGCGGGGGCCGAACTCCATGCTGCCCTGCATCCACGCGATGATGCGGTTGTCGTTCAACTCCGCAACGGCTTTCCGGATAAGTTCGCCGGTGGTAAGCAGGAGGCGGAACCGCAGCTTACAGTTCTCGAGAACCTTCTTGATCTCCTCGGCCGAATACGCCGGCCCCAAGCACAAGTTCCCAATGCTCACGCGCGCCGTTTGACGGAAGACCGCGTGCCACCCCCACATGGCCGCCCCGAGCGCCGTGCCGGCGTTGCCTGACGCCGGCTGCACGAACACGTTTTCCCAGTTGCCGCCCCGTTCGAGCGCGGCAATCAACAGCGCATTGAACCCGAGTCCTCCGGCCAGCGCGAGGTTCTTGCCTTTTCCTGCCATCTGGGCCACGGTCGACTCAATGGTGCGCTGTAATCCCGCGGCCAGATGCGCCCGCATCGGCGCTGGAATATCGGACAGATCATCGATTTCGAGGGCCCGATAGAACTTTGATCCAAAGCCTCCGCGCGAAATGCGATGGCTATCGAAGTATGACCAGTCGACCCGCGGCCAACCATCCGGCCCCAACTGGAGAACGCGCGAGAACACTTCCTGGTAGCGCTCGTCGCCGGCCGCCGACATCCATTGCAGCTTGTGCTCATCGGCGTTCGGCGCATAGCCCAGCAGTTCGGTCACCCGGCTGTAAATGTCACCCAGCGAATCGGGAAAGTACATCTCGCGGTCAAGCTCGAGTTGGTTTCCGCTACCCTGCCAGCGGGCGCCGCAGCGGAGATCGCCCTGCCTATCAAGCGTTAAAACCGTCGCTTCTTCGAACGGCGAAGCGTAGAACGCCGACGCGGCGTGGGCGGTGTGATGATCCATCATCACCACTTGCGCGTTCGGAAACAAGCTCCGCAATTGCAAGTGGGTAGACGTCTCCGGCCCTCGTCCGATCGGCCGCACCAGCACGACGCAGTCAACGTGCTCGCGCCCGGCGCGTGTCTCGCGCAGGCATGCCGTCACCGCCTCCATTGGAACTTCGCCAGGGTGTGTATATCGCGCGATCTTCCGCTGCTCAACGGCAGCCTTCAATTCGCCGTCGCGGATCAATGCCGCCGCGGCATCGTTTAGTATGCCGCCAATGCCCAAAATGATCATGAATTTCGTTCTCTCTTAGACTCTCGCCAGGCGTTCGAGCACACGCTCGCGCCCAACCGCTGCGAACACCGCGAACGCGCTCGGTCCCGTTTTTTGCCCGGTGAGCGCGGCGCGCGATCCGTTGATCAGAACCCCAGCTTTCACACCCCGTTCGGCGGCCAGCGCGCGCAAATCCGTTTCCACGCTCTGTTCGCTGAACTCCGGGTTGGCGGAAAGGCGGGCGCCGAGTTCGCGCAGCAGTTCGCGGGCCTGCGGAGCGTTGAGGTTCTGTTCCGCCTCGGGCTCCATTGGAAAATCGTTCGCAAAGTAACAGCGCCCCTTAGTCGGAAAGTCATTCAGCGTCGCATAGCGCGACCGGATCGTATCCACCGTTCGTTCGAACCGGTCTTCCGGTTGAAGCGGCTCCAAGCCGGCTTTCTCAAGCACCGGGCGCACGCGCGCTACCAACTCCTGCACGGGCATGGTCCGCAGATGCTGCGTGTTCAGCCAAAGAGCCTTCGAATCAATGGGGTCCTCGTCGCTGAAGTTGACGACGGCGTTGGACCGGTTTACGCCCTCGAGAGAAAATATCGCCACGAGTTCCTCCCGGGTCATCTGTTCGCGATTGTCCTTTGGCGACCATCCGAGCAGACAGAGAAAGTTCACGTATGCCTGCGGCAGAAATCCGGCGTCACGATAAGTGGTCACGCTCACCACCGGACCATGCTTTCGTTTGGATAACTTCGCCCCATCGGGCGCGATCAACAACGGCAAATGCGCGAAGCGGGGAGCGGCCAGCCCAAGCGCCTCGAAAATCAGGACGTGCTTGAACGTATTCGGCAGATGATCCTGCCCGCGAATGATGTCGGTGATCCGCAAGTCGGCATCGTCGGCGCAGGAGGCCATGTGATAGGTGGGCAGCCCGTTGCTGCGCAGAAGAGCGAAGTCCTCCACATCCTCCGCGGATTTCGATTGCGTCCCATAGACGGCATCGTCGAATTGGATTATACGGCCAGTGCCGCGCGGCATCAGAAATCGAATCACGTGGGGTTCGCCGGCGTCGGCGCGCCGGTCACTCTCTTCGCGAGACAGTTCACGCATGCCCGGGTTGAAGAGCCATCCGCCTTTGCCCTGACTTTCCTCCGACGCCACCGCCTGCGGCGTGAAGTCGCGATAGGCGTGCCCTTTCGCAAAGATCTCGAGCGCAAGCCGCTTGTGCAACTCCATCCGCTCCGATTGCCGGTATTGCTCGTCCCAGTCGAGTTCGAGCCAGCGGAGGCCCTCGAAAATAGAAGCGAGAGATTCCTCGGTGTTTCGCTCGACATCGGTGTCGTCGATCCGAAGGACCATGGTGCCGTTGTTGCGGCGGGCATAGAGCCAGTTGAAAATGAAGGTCCTCGCGCTGCCGATGTGCAGATAACCGGTGGGCGAGGGCGCGAAACGCACTCTGAGCATGAATATTCATTGTAGCGCTGCCCCGCGGCCGGCTCGGGCTCCAGTATCCCGGACCGTCGTGGCCGCTGCGAAGGTCCAGGAAGGCGTTGGAGGTTGAAAATCATATGACAATTCCGAGCCTATTTCCAGGCTGGGTGACGGCCTCCACTACTTTTTCAAGTGGTTCTTTGTAGGGAATGAGCGCTGTAACCTGCAATGCCGGTGCCGTGTTGGATTGCATTGACCTAGATTCGTGATGGGGCGCACCACGGCTCACCGGGGTCCCGTATAATCGAAACAGGAGCAAGGCCATGCATAGCGAATACATCGAACAGCGCCACGGAGGCTACTACGTAGCCGGGACGCGCATTTCGCTGGATTCCGTGGTGTACTCGTTCAACGAAGGGCAGTCCCCCGAAGCCATTCAGGAAGACTTTCCGTCGCTGAAGCGTGCGCAGATCTATGGCGCGATTGCCTTCTACCTGGATCATCAGGCTGAGATCGACCAGTACCTGGTGGACACCGAACGTGAGTTCGAGGGGAACGCCATCCCGCTGGAACAGGCCAACCCGACGCTTTGGGCCAAGATCCAACGCGCGAAAGCCGAGGCCGCCCAAGGCGAGCGGCGTTCTTGAGCATCCGGTTCCAGGCTGACAACGACCTCAAATTCGGAATCGTCAAGGCCGTCCGGCGGCGCGAGCCGACTGTTCATTTCGTGTCTGCCCAGGAGGCTGGCCTGGACGGTGTTCCCGATCCGGTGTTGCTGGATCGTGCGGCAGCAGAAGGCCGAGTCCTGGTCTCTCATGATCGGCGAACCATGATCGACCACTTTCGCGACCACCTGGCGGCGGGCAAGTCCAGTCCCGGGTTGTTGATCGTGTCGCAAGGCTCAACCATAGGTGATGTCGTCGATGCCGTGCTTTACGTGTGGGCACTTTCCGATGCGGCCGAACTTCGAGATCGGGCCTACTACCTGCCGTCGATATCGCGGCATTTCTTTGCCCGCTGAAACCCGTCGGCGCGTATGACAAGTGGCACCAGCGGCCTCTTTCGTGGATGACGGCGCATCGCATTCAAACAGCGTTAGATAGGGCGGGATTCGTGGCCGGCTGGCAGATCCCCACCCGAAGGGGCTGCGGTTTCGCGGCGATGATCTGGGTAGTGGAACATAAAGGAACGGCGGATGGCCGATAAGAATAACCGCGCGGCGCGACGCGTGGTAAAGCCGCACACGCGATCACAACTGGTCCAGTGAACTTCGCCCGAGCCGCAGAAATCCGTTGAACCTCGCACGCGGCAGCCGTATTCTGGGAGCAATCGAAATGTCCGTCTATAAGCAAAAAGGCTCGAAGAACTGGTGGTACAAGTTCACCTGGCGCGGACGCCAGATTCGCGAGAGCACGAAGCAACCGAACAAGCGCGTCGCAGAGCAGATTGAAGCAGCACACAAGGCAGGGCTGGCGAAAGCGGAAGTTGGCATTCGAGAGAAGAAGCCGGTGCCGACGTTGCGCGAGTTCATCGACAACGATTTCGCGCCGTTTGTGGAATCGCGTTTTGCCAGCAGGCCAAAACGCTCGAGTACTACCGGATCGGCCTCAAGAACATGCGGGAGTTCGAGCCGCTGGCGAACTCGCTGCTCGACGCGATCGCCGGCGACAAGATCGCCGCGGTCATCGCCAAGCGCCGCCAAGCCGGACTCGCCATCGCTAGCATCAACCGGCAACTGGAAGTACTGCGGCGGATGCTGAAGCTCGCTGTGGAATGGGGCAAGGTGGAGAAGCTGTTGCCCAAGGTAGAGATGCTGAGCTGCGAGAACCATCGTGAACGCGTCCTCAGCCCGGACGAGGAGAATCGCTATCTGGCTGCGGCGCCCGCGCAAAGCTTCCTGCTTCGCGACGTCACGACGATTCTGCTCGATTGCGCGCTGCGCCCCCAGGAGTGCTTCCGGATGCGCTGGGAGGATGTCCGGGATGGCGCGTTGCACATCCTCTACGGCAAAACGGAAAACGCGCGCCGCACGATTCCGATGACGCAGCGCGTCGCGGCTCAGCTCGACATGCGCCAGACCGACGCGGAATCCGAATGGGTGTTCCCCGCGCCGACGGCCACCGGCCACATTGAGAAGTCCACGCTGAAGAAGCAGCACAAGAAGGCGCTCGCCGCTTCAAAGGTGGAGCCGGTCACCCTCTACACCTTCCGCCACACCTGCCTGACGCGCTGGGCCGCGTTCTTGGACCCTTACACGCTCGCCTATCTCGCCGGCCACAGCGACTTCTCCACCACGCGGCGCTACGTGCATCCACAGGCCGATACGATCAAGGCCGCCATCGAGAAAACAAGGGGTGGGCATAGAATTGGGCATAGTGAAAGCGAAACGACCGAGAGCATTGAGCCCTCGGCCGTGAAAAGTCTAAATGATTGCAATGGGATACATGGTCGGGGCGAGAGGCATCGAACCTCCTCCCTCCTGGTCCCGAACCGGGGGCTGGTTTGGTACGGTGTGTATTTTGAGGCGGTTTGTTCTATGGGGTAGCGTCGGGTGGATCGTTTCTCAGACGTCGATGAGTCCGTGACGCCTCGTCCCGTGGATGTACGGTGGGTCCTCTATGGAGCGTTCAGGTTCTACTACGATCTACAGGGTTCGCTGGACCAGGAGGATCCCGAACCGCCTCATAGCGGTCATTGGCCATTCGAATCCGCAGCCGCGCCCCTGGCCCGTGGCTGGATGTGGAATCGAATCTCTTCGTGCAGGACCGAGCATTGAATCGTGGGTGGTCCGCTCAAGGCAAGCTGTACCGGCGGATGGAGAGGTACTGCGTCCAGCACCCGAACACCTTGTGCTTCAACCGGCCACACTACGAGGTCTCGGCTACGCGACCTTCGCGGTTCGATTTCGGTGTCCTCAAGGAAGATGGTCATCGATGGGCAGAGACGTTTGATAACTAAGCCCCTCCCAGAGCAAATTCCTCTCCGATAGGGCACAATAAAGTAGTTCCGGATGCCTGCGACACAAAATAACCGTCGCGATTTCTTTATATCGTTCAATTCCGCCGACCGCCCCTGGGCCGAGTGGATCGCCGCCGAACTCGAGGCAGCCGGCAAAAGCGTATTCTTCCAGCACTGGGACTTCGATCCCGGAAGCAACTTCATCCTGGAGATGCACAAAGCGGCCGAACTCTCCAACCGGACCGTCGCCGTCCTCTCGCCCAGCT
>JBGSME010001037.1:0-4250 GCA_041740335.1 Bryobacteraceae bacterium
GTAACCGTTGCAGTGCGATCGTTCCGCACGAGGTTTCTTGGCTTGAAGTAATCCGAGGTTCCGCCGAGCGTCGCAAACGACTGGTCGAAACCGCGATCGCAGGGCCATTGTCCGCGATCGTTGCCGACGTGCCACTTGCCGGACATATAGGTGGCGTAGCCGGCGGTGCGCAGAGCCTCGGCGATCGTCACGCAGCCGCGGTTCAGGTAGCCCTGATAGGCGGGAATGCCCATGTCGCGGCCCATGTGTCCGATGCCGGCCTGATGCGGATAGAGTCCCGTCAATAACGAGGCTCGGCTGGGACAGCACCGCGCCGCGTTGTAGAACTGCGTGAAACGAACGCCGGAACGGGCAAGGCGATCCAGGTTCGGCGTGGGAATTTCCGAGCCGTAACAGCCGAGATCGGAAAAGCCCAGATCGTCTGCCATGATCAGGATGAGATTCGGACGCGCCGCTGGCTGAAGCCCGGCGAGGCCTGCCAGAAATTGGCGACGGCTGCCGCGGGACTTCATCGTGCGCGTTTGGTCCACGTGTGCGTCGCTGGATGAAACTGATATTCCGTCTTCTGAGGAACGCCAGGGTGATCGGTCTTCGGCAGCCACCGGGCGAGTCTCAGTTTCACGGCGCGGTGCCGCGGCTCGGAGGCCAGATTCCGCCATTCCTTGGGGTCGCTACGGTGATCGTAGAGTTCCTCGGAGCCGTCGGCGTAACGGATGTAGCGCCAACGCTCGTCGCGCACGGTGTGGTCGCCCCGGCTGGCGGTGGTAAGCGCGGGGCGTCCCCAGGCAGCAGCCGGATTTGAGAGCAGAGGCCGCAAGCTCTGCCCGTCCAAATGCGGGTTCTTCGGCAGGCCGCACAGATCGAGCAGTGTCGGGTACAAGTCGATGAGGCCGGCTGGACGCTGGGAACGTGTGCCCGCCCTGGTGATGCCCGGGACCGAGAAAATCAGTGGCACGCGGGTCGATTCCTCCCACAGTGTGAACTTATGCCAGGCTTCCTTCTCGCCCAAGTGGTAGCCGTGATCGCTCCACAATACGATGATCGTGTCGCTCTTGTTCGGTCCCACCTCGAGGGCGTCCAGCACGCGGCCCACCATCGCGTCGCTGAAGGTGATGGAAGCGAGATAGGCCTGGATCGCCGCTTTCCACTTTCCTTTCTGGACGATGGTGCGGTGCTCATGGGGAATCACCACTTGTTTGAGCCGCAGCGCAGCCTTGGGGATGTCGTCGAGGTCGCCTTGGAGTGTCTTCGGCACCTCGATATTATCGAGTGGGTAGAGGTCGAAGTAGCTTCGGGGCACGTACCATGAGATGTGCGGCCGGAACATGCCTGCGCCGAGAAAGAAGGGCATATCGTGCTTTCGTCGCAGGAAATCCGACGCCCAGGAGGCGACTTTGTAGTCCGGGAAGTCGGCGTCCGGGCGATCGATCGGCGCAAAGTCGAAGTTCTTCCGATGATCGTTCGCGCCGGCCATGGGAAACCGCGGGGGCTCGACATCCATTGGAGAGTTGTAGCCTCCGCCCCATCCGTCCTTCTTGATCTGCTCGTCCCAGTAGAAGTACTCGTGCCAGGCGCCTGGATCGTTGAAGCCCGGCTCATGGTGGAACATCTTGCCGCCGCCGGCGACGTGGTAGCCGTTCTGCTTGAACCAGGCCGGGAGGGTGACCACATCCGGCCAAGCCGGGCGCCACCACTGGCTGTTGGCGTAAACGCCCGAGGTCGACGGATTCATCCCGGTCATGATCGCCGTGCGCGAGGCGTTGCATACCGGGGCGGAGCAGTGCGCGTTGGTGAACAAGACTCCGCGGCGTGCGAGCCGGTCCAGGTTTGGCGTCTTCACCAACGGGTGTGTGCCCAGGCAGCCCACCCAGTCACGCCAGTCGTCCACTCCGATGAAGAGCACGTTTGGCTTCCGGCTCTGCGCGGCCAAGCCGGCGCCGACTGTCGAGGCGAGAAAGCTCCGCCGGGTGATTGCGTTTTCGTGTTGTCGCATGTGGTTAGTTAGTTAGCGGCCCCCGGCGGCAAAGCGGCGCGCCACCCGGCGTTCAGCGTCTTTCGCATCTGAGCCACGATCGCATGGTTCTCCGGCGCCGCGGCCACGTTCACCGTTTCACGGGGATCCTTGGAATGATCGTAGAGTTCGACGGCATGATCCGTCTTTTCGTCCATTCGCCACTCCGTATAGCGATAGCGCTCCGTGCGCATCGAGTAGCCCATGCCCTGGATCGGATTCTTGCCCCGGTAGGGGCGTGGGAACTGACTGAAGACCGCCTGTTTCCATTTTTGCCCGGGACTCTCAAGAAGCGGTTTCATTGAAAAGCCTTCCAGGTTCTTCGGTTCCGGCAAGCCGCAGAGACCGCAGAGAGTCGGGTAGACATCGACGAACTCCACCAGCGCGGGGGATGCCTTTCCCTTTGCCTTCACGCCGGCGCCGGCGACAATAAGCGGCGCGCGAGTGTCGAGTTCGAAGTTGGTCGTTTTCGCCCACAGGCTATGTTCGCCGAGATGCCAGCCGTGGTCGCCCAGCAGTACGACGGTCGTTTTCTCGGTGAGCCCCTGTCGATCGAGTTCGTCAAGCACCTTGCCGATCTGAGTGTCCGTGTACGTTGTGCATGCGTAGTAGGCCCGGATCAAGTCGCGGGTCTTCTCCGGCGTAATTGAGTTCGAGCCGATATCCGTGTAGCCGCGCAGTTCCACTGAATCATGGAGCGCCACCGGGGGAACACCATCGGGCGGAACCGGATTCGGCGGCATCGGGATGCTGTCGGGAGGATACAGGTCGAAGTACTTCTTGGGCGCGGCGAACGGCAAGTGTGGCTTGAGGAATCCCACGGCCAGGAAGAACGGCCGGTCGCGCATTTCCCGCAGCGCGGCCACGGCGCGCCCGGCCACCCGTCCATCCTGAAACGCGTCGTCCGGCACATCGGGCGACTGGATGGACTCATGCTTGGTCCATTCGAGAGTTGGAATCGGCCGCGCTTCCGGTTTCGCGGTCCACTTCTTCATGTCGACGTACTCCATGCCGGCGATTCCGTCGGGCCACACCGGCGCCGACCAGGCTTCCGGATCGTTGAAGCCCTCGCCGAAGATCTTGCCAAGAGCGCGTGTCTCGTAGCCGTTCTGGCGGAAATGCTGCGGCAGCGTGACAACGTTCGGGAGTTGCTTCCGGAATTCGATGTCTTTGACCTGCAGATAGACTTTCGTGGAATCCGGGCGAAGGCCGGTGAGAAACGACGTGCGCGACGGTGTGCACACCGCCTGCTGGCAGTAGGCGCGCCGGAACAGGACGCCGCGGCTGGCGAGTCTGTCGATGTTCGGTGTCTTCACGAGGCGGTTGCCGTAGCAGCCGAGCTCCGGCCGGAGATCATCGACGGCCAGAAACAGAACATTTCGCCTTGCGGGCTTCTGGGCGAACGCCAGCCCGGCGCTGGCCGAAGCCAGCCAATGGCGGCGAGACAAATGGACGGGCATTCGATTGGGCACTCCCTAAAATGTATACTTCAGCGCAAGCTGAATATTGCGGCCGCCGCTCGCACCTAAGATCGTCCCGAAGTTCGGATTGCTCGCGTTGGCGTTCGGGTCGTTGAGCACCTTGTGATTCAAGGTATTGAAAGTCTCGAAGCGGAATGTGAGGTGATGCCCTTCGTGGACCTGGAACCGCTTGTGCAGCGCAGCGTCAAACGTGAAGGCCGAGGGTCCGCGGAGAGCGTTGTAGCCGAGGTTGCCATAGCGGCGTTCCGCACGAGGAACGGCCGTGCTGAAAGCCTGCGGGTTCAACCACCGCAGCGTGTTGTTGTCGCGGATGTACGGATCGATCCCGCCGACGAGGTCCGGCCGCTGCCCGTCTACGTAGCGGTTGCCGGCTTGATCCGTTCCGGCAACCACGTTGACCGGCCCACCCGATCGCCGGTTCACGATGCCTTGCAACGTCCAGCCGCCGAGCGCCGATTTCGCGAAACGGCCGGAGCCGGGCGAAGGAAGCTGGTAGGAATACACGGCGGTCCAGATGTGGCGGATGTCACTGTCTTTTGGACCGTAGGACGCGGCAATGTTGTTCGGATCCTGTACGGCGGAGTTGGTGCGAGTGAGGGTCGAGTCAGCTCCGTAGTAAGTGAGGGTCTTGCCGAGGGTGTAGTACATGTCGAGAGTCGCTCCGCGTGAGAGGCGCTGATTCGCCGAGAGTTGGAGCGAGTGGTAGCTGGAGTTACCGGCGTTCTCGCGGAAATAGATGTCGCCCAGCTCCGGGCTGG
>JBGSME010001038.1:0-8887 GCA_041740335.1 Bryobacteraceae bacterium
CCCACAAAGCCTCGATATTCGCGATCGTCCCGCCCGCGGTGATGTGGCCCCACGCCGCATCCCCGTATCCCATCAGACGCGCCAACTGCCCCGCCGCTTCCACCTCCAGTTGCGTCGTCGCCGGCGACCCCTCCAGGCTCACATTATTCGGATTGTGCAGCATCGCCGCAAAGTATCCCGCGATCGCCGGCAGATACTGATCCCCCACCATGTGCCCGATGTACCTTGGACTGAAGAAAGGAATGTCGCGCTTCAGCCGCGCCAGCAGCCCGAACAGCTCCTGCTCGAGCACATCCACCGCGTCCTGAAATTCAGCGTCGCGCTTGATCTTCTCCGGGATCAATCGCTCGTCGCCGGGATGGAAATTGCGCCGCCAGAAAACGGTGTCGCGCAATGCCTCAACGATCAAACGTTCCAGCGTCTCGGCGTTCTCACCCTTCGGGCCGAGAAACATCGCGTAGTGCTTTGGGTTCATCGCGGGCTCACGCCGCCATGTCGCGTCATGAGCCCAGCATAGCCCGTCGGGCCGAAGGATCGATCCTGATCAAAACTCCAGCTTGAACACGATCATCTGGTACAACCGCCCGCCCTGTCCCGAGAAGCTCCCCTGGTTCCCCGTGATCTTCCCGAAATTCTGCGGGTTCCGGAAATCCACCGTGCTGCCCGGATTGTTGAAGAAATACCGCTTGAACGGATTGTTGATGTCGTACCGTAGCGTCCCCTTCAACCGTTCGAAAAACACGAATGTCTTCGAGATGCTCGCCTGATGCCACAGCATCCCCGGACCCGTCTGAATATTCCGGCCCGAGTTCCCCGGCGTGAACGAATCCGGATACGCAAACGCATTGATGTTCGCCCACGGCTGCGCGCATGCGATCTGGTGCCGGCACGGCCCGTGAGCGTCCCAATCGAGCTTGATATCGTCGTAGGTGGCCCCGGGCGCCATGTTCGCGCGCTGCCCACCCGGAAGGAATACGTTGCCCGTCCCCGTAAAACCGAAACTGAACGGGATCCCGTTTTCAAGCGTCTGGATCACGTTCAACTCCCAGTTCCCCAGCACGCCATTCACGAACCAGTTGGCATCCGTCATCCACTTCTTGCCTTTGCCGAACGGCAGCTCCCACAACCCATACGTCACCCACCGGTGCGTCACGTCGAAGTTCGATCGGCCCTTCTCCAGGCGCCGGTTGTAGAACGTAAGCCCGCCCGCGCCGCCATCGTCGCTCGCCTCATCGATCGCCTTGGCGAACGTATAGAACGACGTCAGCGAGAATCCGCTCGACATCCGCTTTTCCACCTTCACCGTTCCTGAATGGAATGACGAGTGGCCAAAATTTGAGTACTGGAAAACCGACCCAAACTGCGGATACGGTTTGAAGTTCTGCACGCTTCGCCGGATCGTATCGAGCGTCGCGAAGTCGCTCGCCACGTTCAACGGAACCACGTTGCTATCCCATCGGTTCAGCAATCCCACGCCCGCCGATCCTTGGTAGTTCACGTCAACCAGCATGTTGCTCGCGAACTCCCACTGCAACCCGCCGTTCCAGTTCATCGTGTACGGCATGCGCATGTTCGGATCGAACCACGAAGCGTTCCGGCCGCTGAAATTCGTTCCCACAAAAGGCGCGGAGCCGTCTGGAGCGATATTGAATTGCGTCGCTCCCGGCCCATTCCGCAGGTAGAATGCCACATCCGGATTCCCTGGCGCAGGCTGAACCGTGGCCGTCGCGAAATACTCGTCGAAATTCTCGTTCAGCCCGTTGGTCCACAGGTCCAGCGTGTTCACCGCAAATCCGCCGCGGAACACCACCTTCGGATTAATCGTATACGCCAACCCCAGCCGCGGCTGCCAGTTGTTCAGGTCGCGCTTCGACAGCAGCCCCTTCGGATGCAGCAGCGCTCCCTGCCGGCCTGAGAGCGGATCGATCGCTGTCGGGCTGAACTGGCTCTGCTGCCCATACTTGGTCGAAAACGGCGACTCGTACTGCCACCGCATTCCCAGATTCAAAGTAAGTTTCGGAGTAACTTTCCAGTCATCCTGGAAATATGCGGCGTGACCCCACCAGCGCGGCAGCCACGTCGCCAGATCACGCGTGAAATCGGCACGCGTCACCCCTCCCAGCATGAACGAAGCGAACGCATTCCCCGTGTTCGGCCGGAACGGAAACTCGGTGCCGCCCATCCGGTACGCTCCCGAAGGCTCGCTCGCAATCCGCACGTTGTGCCGCGTCCGCATCAATTCGTAGCCCATCTTGAACGTGTGCCGGCCTCGCACCGCCGTTAGATTCTCCTGGATGCTCATGTTCTCCGCTACTTCCTGCGACGGACCGCCCGGGAAATCGAAAATCAACTGACCGCCTGTCGAATTCCGGAAATTCGGCATCGTCTCCGGACCCACGCCCGGAATCCCCAGCGTCTGCGCCCACCCCTGATCCAGACTCTCCGGAGACCGCGTGAAGTTACGCCGGTTCCCCCCGATCCGGATCTCATTCACCATCGTCGGCGACAACGTGATCGTATCGGATACCACCAGTTGATTCTGATTGATCGGAATCGGCGTTACGTTGATGTCAAAGATCGGGTTCGCCACCGCGACCTGCCACCGGTCCCGGAATGACCGGTGCCGGAAGTACGATTCCCGCGCGAAGATCTTGTGCGTGTCAGAGAAGGAATGGTCGACCTTCCAGTCAAACGACGTCCGATACGAACGGTACACCGTGTCCGCCGACAAGTTATTCACGGGACCCGTCCGGTTGATAAACGCCTGATTGTTCCGGTTCCCCGGCGCCGTGTACGGGTTGAAACTCATGAACTTGTTAAACACCGGATCCACTCGCGACAACGGAATCCGGTTACCCGGAAACTGCGTCCGCGAGTAGGCGCCATCCCCTCCGCGCGTCAGCGACGCCGGGTCGAAAATCGGGTCCCCAACCCCGCCAAAGGAAAAATCGCCCGCCAGCATCTCCGGCGACGGCACCGTCCGGTCATTGTTCTCAGACGCTTTCTCGTGATGCCGCTGGAATCCCCAAAGCCAGAACGTCTTGTTCCGTCCGTCATATACCTTCGGAAGTACCAGCGGACCCGAAAGCGATGCCGACATCAGATGAAACCCGAAGTTATTCGTAGGCAGGTTCGCGTCTTGCCAATTCCGGTGGATGAAGTGCCGCGCCATGTAGCGCTCCTCAGCGATCCCGTGCAGCTTGTTCGTCCCGCTCTTGAACACGATCGACATCACACCCCCGCCAGAGTGCCCGTACTCGGCCGGCAGCACCGTGGTGATCACTTTGATCTCCTCCATGTTGTGCTGCACCGTTGACATGTTCCGCCCCGTGCCGATCACGCCAGTCCCAGGCGTCAACGACGATACCCCGTCGCTGGTCATCGAAAACGACCTCGACCGCCCCCCCGCTGCATGCCCGTATCCGCCCTGCGAAGTTACACCGGGCACGTACCACATCATCGACTCGATCTTCATCTGCGGCGACGGCAGCTTCATCAACTGTTGCGACGTCACCAAGTGCCCCGTCGACGAAGTCTCCGTCTCAAGCAGCGTCGCCGACGCGCCCACTTCCACCGACTCCACCACCTGACCGACTTCCAACTGCGCGTCCAGCCGCACCGTCTCCGTCGATCGCACCGCGATGCTCGTCCGCACCAGTTTCTTGAAGCCCTGTGACTCGAACGCCACCTCGTAGGTGCCGGGATTCAGATACGGCTGCCGGTACAGCCCGTCCTCGTTCGTAACCGGCGAGTAGGTGAACCGCGTCTCCTTATCCGTGATGCGCACCTGCGCGCCCGCTACCACCGCCCCGGTGCTATCCGTCACCGTCCCTACGATGGTTCCCTGGCCGGTTTGCGCCCATGAGCTACCCGTCGCGAATAACAACGCACACGCGCGCACTAAGACACTTCGATGTTTCATCGAAAAGACCCCCTGTCAAAATCGACCTGGGTCAATGAATATCATTTCTTCGCTGCTACAGCAAGATTTAGGAAGAATTTTTAACTACCTTGCCCCGGACCGCCCCGCCATACGAAACTAACGGATGAACGTGTCTATCCGCCCAACATTGCTCGCCGCCCTTACCGTGCTACTTTCCTGTGGCTCCAGCGTGCAGTCGGCCATTGCACCCGTGGCCGGTTACCGCGTGATCAAGGTCCACCCTCACGATCGCGGCGCTTTCACCCAAGGGCTCTTCTTCCTCGACGGCGTCCTCTGGGAAGGTACCGGACTCAACGGCCAGTCATCACTCCGCAAAGTCCGCATCGACACCGGTGAGGTGATCAAGCAGCACAACATCCCCGGCGAGTACTTCGGCGAAGGCATCACACCCTGGAAAGATCGCCTCATCCAACTCACATGGCAGGCCGGCGTCGGTTTCGTCTACCATCGCGAATCCATGCAGCTCACCAAAACTTTCCGCTACCCCGGCGAAGGTTGGGGACTCACCACCGACGGCCAAAACCTCATCCTCAGCGACGGCAGCGCCGTACTGCGCTTCCTCGATCCGGAAACCTTCACCGAAACCCGCCGCCTCACCGTCGTCGATGATGCCGGGCTCCCTGTCCGCTTCCTCAATGAACTCGAATTTATCAAGGGCGAGATTTGGGCTAATATCTGGCAGACCGATCGCATTGCACGCATCCGCCACAGTGACGGTCACATCGCTTCGTGGGTGGACCTCCGCGGCTTATTAACCAACGATGATCGCGCGATTCCCGTCGATGTCCTGAACGGCATCGCGCACGACCCCGCCACCGGGCGTATCTTCGTTACCGGCAAGAACTGGCCGAAGCTGTTTGAAATCGAAGTCACCAGCTCCGCCGCCAAGTAATTTCGCCTCCGCCTTCCGGATGCACTATCATGGTGTCCGATGCTATCCCGCCGCCACGCACTCCGCGGCCTCGCCGCCCTCTACGGCGCCCGCGCCTTCGCCGATATCGACTACGACGATCCCCTCTACCATCCCGTCAACATCTTTGACTTCCGGGAAGCCGCACGAAAGAAACTCGACCCCTTCGCCTTCGACTATCTCGAAGGCGGCGGCGAAGACGAGTTCTCCGTCCGCGACGCTCGCGACGCTTTCAACAACCTCATCATCCGCCCCAAGATGCTCGTCGACGTTCACAAAATCGACACGTCGGTCGAACTGTTCGGAAAGAAGATCGATTTCCCGATCATCCTCGATCCCGCCGGCGGCAAGAATTGCTTCTTCCCCAAGGGCGAACTCGAAGTCGCCCGCGCCGCCGCCGCCGCCAAAGCCCTCCACATCACCAACGGTGGCATTGACGATCTGATCGAATCCGGTAAAGGACCCGCCGTCTGGTGGCAGCTCACCACCGGCGGCAACATCATGACCAAGGAGAACCGCAAGCGGTTCCTCGAACGGCTCGACGACCTCGGCTGCTCCGCCATCTGCTTCACCGTCGACATCATGCTCGTTTCCCATCGCGAACGCGAAATCCATAACAGGTTCGAGCGCTCCTGGTGCGAATCCGGACTCCCTAAGCGTGACCTCGCCGGACTCCTCCCCAAAGCCAAGACCCCTTGGCGCGCCGGGCTGTGGCCCGAGCGTCCCTCACCCACCGCCACCTGGAATACGCTCGCCGATCTCTGCTCGGAATCGAAAATTCCCGTCGTAGTCAAGGGTATCCTTCGCGGCGACGACACCGAGTTGTGCATCAAGAACGGCGCTTCCGGCGTCATCGTTTCCAGCCACGGCGGACGCCAGCTCGATCATGTCGGTGGAACCATCGAAGCGCTTCCCGAATGCGTCGAGGCCGCCGGCGGCAAGATCCCCGTTCTTTGCGACGGAGGCTTCCGCCGCGGAACCGACGTTCTCAAAGGGCTCGCCCTCGGCGCAAGAGCAATCGCCGTCGCCAGGCCCTATCTGTACGGCCTCGCCGCGTTCGGACAACGTGGCGTCGAACGTGTCATCGAACTCCTTAAAACCGAACTCGCCCTCGATATGGGTTTGGCGGGAGTCCCCACAATCGCCTCGATTGACCGGAGCCTGGTGCGCTACCGGCCCCATCTCCGCAGTGACAAACCGTAAGCGGCTCCTCTTCGCGGCATTCGCTTTCGGCGTCTTCGCCCAGGAAAGCGAGAATCGTATCTTCGCGCCGCCGGCAAACGCCTTGTTCCCGGAAGATGCGCCCGTGCGGCTGATCGCAAGAATAGCGGCCGGCGCCGAACTGAAAGTGGATGGTGCCGCGGTCGCCGTCGAGTCGCCGCACGCGGGCGTAGCCACCGCCGAACTGAAGCTGGCGCCCGGCGCTCATTCGATTACCCTCGGCGATCAAACCGTCAAGATCGCGGTGGGTACGCCGGAGGACGGCATGGCGCACTTCCGCTCCCATCCGCCCACCGCCACCTGCGAGAATTGTCACGCCGTGCGAAACGGGCGCTGGCGATTTCTCCGCGCGTCACTCTCCAACGTATGTTCGAACTGCCACGCGAAAGATGCCTTTCCGGCGAAACATACTCACACCATGGATCTTCTACCCGATTGCCAGATGTGTCACGATCCTCATGGCTCCACCGTCGCCGGACATATGAAAATGAGCCGCGAAAAAGCGTGCCAGCAGTGTCATAGCTTGCAGGGGAAGCAGTAAGCGTGCCCGTGGCAGCATGCCCGTAGGAGCCACAATGTTTACGTCCGTCAAGATCGAAGGATATCGCGGCCTTGAGCACTTCGAGATGAGCGGCCTGGGGAGGATCAACCTTCTCGTCGGGACGAACAATAGCGGTAGACCTCAGTGCTTGAGGCTATCTATCTCCTTTCATCGGCCGGAGACCCGGTCTCGTTGTGGCAATTGCTCCTCCGGAGGGGCGAGCGCCTCCCTCCCATGCTCTCCGTCACAGGCGACCGCCCACCCAGGCCCGGACCTATCGAACTAGATGTAGCTCACCTCTTCACGGGGCACGAATTGATGCCCGGTTTGCGGTGTGGGTTTTCTGCGGTAAACCATACTCATCGGTCTCTGGACCTTGCCGTTTCTGAAGCGTCTCGAGATCAGGCCGATCTATTCGCATCCGACGAAGAAGCAGGGCTGGGTTCGCGCCTCGCGCTCGAAGTCGGGGGCAGCCCCAAGCCGGTTGTGGGCTCGATCCGTCTCACGAGAAACGGAGGACTGAGCAGCGATGCACTCGATCTTCCGACACTTCGTGCTCGCCAACGGCAGACCGACTACTCGCCCACGAACTTCATCACCACAGAATCGCTCTCTGGCGACGAACCCGTAGGAATGTGGAATAAGATTGCGCTGACTCCGGCAGAGAGTTTTGTCCTCAAGGCGCTGCAGTTTCTCGATCCCGACATTGAACGAATCGCTGCCCAAGCCTCAAGCGGGGCGTACTATCGCTCCCAAACTCGCGGCGGCTTCATCATAAAACGGAAGGGAGCCGACCAGCCGGTCCCCATCGGGAGCATGGGAGACGGTATGTGGCGCATGCTCGCAATGGCGATAGCAATAACCCAATCCAGAGGCGGCGTCCTGCTGGTCGACGAGATCGATACCGGCCTGCACTACTCAGTCATGTCGCGCATGTGGGACTTGGTCTACAACGCGGCCAGCGAGACGTTCAAGTGTTCGCCACAACCCACAGCTACGACTGCGTCTACAGTCTCGCCCAGATTTGCTCCACCGATGACAGGCGCGGCGCCGTTACTGCTCAACGGATCGAACAAGGAAAACAGTATGCCGTGCCGTACGACGAAACAGAAATATCGGTAGCTGCGGCCAGAGACATCGAGGTTCGTTAACCAAGCCACCGATGGCGATCGACAAGCACCACTAACCGAAAATCTTGATTGTGGAAGGCGTCGATGACAAACACGCCGTCATCGGGCTTATGCGGCGGCACATTGATTGGCCGGACACGCCGAGCGGATGGCCCGTTTACATCAAGGTCGGCAACAGCAACGATGAGATCCTCGCCCAAGGCTATCTCAGCACCCAGATAAAGGCGAGCACGGTGAGAACAGTAGGCGTTCTCCTCGACGCGGACCTGAACTCCGGTGGCCGGTATCAGAGAATTCAACAACTTTGCAAACCTCTGTTTCCAGACCTGCCGCCCGACATGCCGGCCGAAGGCCTGTTCGTGGACAATCCGGACGGGAAGCGATTGGGGCTTTGGCTGATGCCAGACAACATGAGCCCAGGTGGCCTCGAAACTTTCCTCCGGCTCCTCGTTCCGGATTCGGCCGAGGGGCTGTGGACTCTCGCATGCTCATCCGTGGCGAACGCTCGCTCAATGGGAGCCGCATGCCGGGAAGCGCACATCCAGAAAGCCAACCTCTCCACATGGCTGGCGTGGCACGATCCCCCCGGCCAATCCCCTGGACTTGCCCTTACCAGAAAGATACTCGATCCCGAATCGCCGCATGCTGCCGGGTTCGTCTCCTGGTTCCGAACGCTATTCGAAGTCTAACTTACCCCCGAGGCCACCAAGCCTCAATCCGCCGCGCCAACTCCGCCTCCACCTTCGCTTTACCCGCTAGATTCCGCAACTCATGCGGATCCGCGCGCAAATCGTAAACCTCCCGGTGCCCGCTGTCATACCAGTTCAACTTCCACTCCCGCGTCCGGACCGTCCGTATCGGATTCACCCATTTCTGCTTCGCATAGTATTCCAGAAACACCGCGTCCGGACCCTTCGTGTCCCGCGCAAGATCCCGCCCGTCCACCTTCCCTGTCCACTCGATTCCCGCAAGCGATGCCAGCGTTGGCGCCAGATCCGCCTGCGTCGCCAGATCCCCCCGCGCCCCGCCCCGCGCAAACGCCCGAGCCCCCGGTGCACGCACGATCAAGGGAATCCTCAGCAATTCGTCGTACATGAAAGGTCCCTTGTATGGCAGCCCGTGCTCGCCAATCATATCGCCAT
>JBGSME010001039.1:0-5905 GCA_041740335.1 Bryobacteraceae bacterium
GGCGGCCGCCCCCAGGCGGCGGTAGGCCTGATTCTTATTTGTACCGTCGTCGCCGCGCTTTATGTCACGCAGTTTCCGTTCGACTTCTGTGACTGGGATCTCGGTGTGTGGTCGAACTTTCGCCAGCGATTCGACTTCGGACTCAGCGATTTGAGCGACTGGAAACGGAACGTCGCGATGTTCCTCCCGTTTGGGTTCGGACTCGCTGGCTTTTGGAGCCGGCGGAGCACCGGAGGCGTATTGGTTGCGGTTATTTTCGCCTCGGCGGCCTTCTCGTTCTTGCTCGAGTTTCTCCAGACGCAAGGCGCGGCGCGCGCTGGAACGCTAGGCGATCTGATTTCGAACACAACAGGCGGCGGGCTGGGCTGTCTGGTCTACGGGCTGATTCGTCCCGGCTTTGCCCGTACCAATCTCGCTTTGCTCCGGGCGCTGACGCCCTTGCTAACCCCCCGCCTTCTTCATGCGGCAGCACTACTGTGGGTGACCATCTTTCTCGGACTGGCCATTCATCTCGCCGGCGGCCGCCTCGATACCTGGGACCAGCGCTTCCCGCTCCAACTCGGCAACGAAGCGACTGGAGACCGGCCTTGGTCCGGAACGGTCTCGGGATTGACGATCCGCTCCGGTGGCGAAATGCTCGCCGACTACGAACTGACTGGCGCGGGAGCATTCGCAGACCGGTCAGGCCGCGCCCCGCTGCTCTACTGGCAAGGGATCCCGGGTGGTTCGAGCGACGGAGCCCGGTTGAGCGAACAGGGCTGGCTAGTCAGCAAAGTGCCTACGGCAGAGATAGCCCGGCGCCTGCATCGAGCGAAGGAACTTGTGGTAGATACGACAATCCGGACCCATCGCTTGGATCAGGACGGGCCCGCGCGCATCCTCTCTATCTCTCCCGATCCATACCGCACCAATCTCACGGTGGGCCAAAGCAGGGATCGACTCTCGATCCGCCTGAGAACCACCGCCACCTCGGGCAGCGGCCGCCGGCCGGAGATTTCCGTGCCCCGCTTTTTCCTGGATGACGCACCGCACCGGCTTGAGATCGCTTATCGCGAACCGGTTCTCACTGTCGCCGTCGACGGTGCGCGGCGGACTGAGTTCGTCATCGAACCCGCCGTCACATTCTTCCGTTACTTGCCGCCTTCTGGGGAATGGGTCGTGTGCAGCAGCAACGCAACCGTTTGGTCCTACGAACTGCTATTTTATGCGTTGGTGTTCGTCCCCTTCGGTCTGTTGTCCCGCGGCCGGAAATGGTGGCTTGTGCTAGCCGTGCCACTGGCCTGGGAAGCGCTGTTGGTGGCCGCCAGCGGTTTTCCCGGGCATGGCTCGCATATCGTTTTGGGCCTGGCGATGACACTGTCTGGCGTCGGCCCCAACCAGCGGCATGACTCGGCGAATATTTGAGCGCCGCCACTGATGGCGAACCGCGAAGATGATGCAAAATTCTACGATTTAGCATTTTCAGTACCTCTAGTACCACCAAGGACCTTGCATTCTGTCCTGATTTGACGAAGAATTGAGCAAGCTAAGCTGCGGCTCCGCATGGTGCGCAATCAACAACTAATGACTTCCCTATGGCGCGAGTTCACGACTCGCCTTCCTGCTCTGGCCTGCGGTCTCGGCGCGATCGGCTTAATTTAACGATGAGTCCCCGAACCTGGTTCTTGCGAGAAATCGCTTTGCCTCTGGGAGACGCCGTCTTCCATCAGGGCCTGATGAAGCGGTTGCGCTTCCTTGAGGAGGCGCAGTGGTGGAGCAGAGGCCAAATCGATGCTTACCGGCGGGACGCGCTGCGTTCATTGATTCAGACCGCCTATGAAGAAGTACCCTTCCATCGTGAGCGAATGAAGCAGGCCGGTATCGCGCCCGGCGATATTCAATCGCTTCAGGATCTCCGGCGTCTGCCGCTTGCTACCAAGAAGAGCATGCGTGCACGATATCCCGAAGGTACCGTGCGCTCAACCGGACTCTCCACCTATGAGACGCGCACCTCTGGTTCCACGGGAACCAATTTCGCCGTCACCGAGGACGCCTTGACGGCGGGCCGCTATCGGAGCGCATTCCTGCTGTCTCTGCAATGGGCGGGATGGAAGTTCGGCGAGGCTCATCTCCAGAACGGGATCAATCTTCGACGGAGCCTTGACCGGAGTCTGAAGGACTCCCTGCTGCGTTGTCACTATCTAATGGCTTACGATGTGAGCGACCGGTACCTGGACGAGGCGCTCGATCTGATGGAACGAAAGCGGATCGCGCACGTGTGGGGCTACCCGGCGTCACTGTACTATCTGGCCCGGCGCGCAATCGATCGAGGCTGGAATGTTCCGTTGAAGACCGTCGTCACCTGGGGCGACAATCTCTATCCTCACTACCGCCAAACGATCGAGCAGGCGTTCCATAAGACCGTGATTGATACTTATGGTTGCGGGGAAGGTTTCCAGGTGGCAGCCCAGTGCGGCGCCGGTAGTCACTATCATATTCACGCGCTGGACGTCATCATCGAGTATGTCGGCGATGACGGTCATCCGGTGAAAGCAGGTGAGCCGGGAAATGTATTGATAACTCGATTGCATCCGGGCCCAATGCCTTTGATACGGTACCAGGTTGGAGACAGAGCGATACCTTCGACGCTGGAATCGTGCCCCTGTGGCCGTCACTGGGAGCTAATGGACGGCATCCAAGGGCGGGATACCGATGTTGTGCTCACGCCGGCGGGCAACCGTCTGATTGTTCACTTCTTTACCGGGATACTGGAACACTTTCGCGAGATCGATTCCTTTCAGGTGATCCAGGAGGAACTGGCATCGATGCGAGTTCGCGTTACAGTCAATCCTCCGTATGAGTTCACCAAGTCCCTGGAGATGGCCATTCAGCAACGCCTGCGGGATCACGGTGCGGACCTCGAGATCATCATCGAGTTGGTCGACACCATCCCGGTTACCGCTAACGGTAAACGGCGGTTTGTGATGTCGCGAGTTGGCCCGCAAACCAACGAAACCGCCCCCCACGCGTCCAAGTAGTGCCGTCGGCATGAACGGCCGGCGGAGTAGTCCGCCGCCTGCGCTTGTAGTTTTGTTACTCCTGGTACGATAAGGGCCGTTGTGTCAGACACCCTGTATCGCTCGCGTTTGAAATCCCACCAGATCGCGGCGCCTTTCTTTATCGATGACCCATTGGCATCGCTCAGCGCGGGCCAATTGCAGGTTCGCAGGAAGCAGGATCGGCCTACCGTCGGGTTCTGCGGGTATGGCAAAGTCGTGTGGGCCAAGGCGGCCTACACGCTCTGTCACAACATTGTGCATAACTACCACTCGCGGCGCGGTGAATCCCCGTGGGACGTAGTACCACTCAAGCCGGCCACTCTGATTCGCGCCTCCGCGTTGAGGCTGCTGGAACAAAACCCGGCAATCGACACCCGCTATCGTATTCGGAGCCGGGCGTTCAAGCGATTGAGCCGGATTCCGGACAACGAGGACGAGCAGGCACGAGTCCAGGTCGCTGAGTATTTTGACACTGTCCTCAATAGCTGCTACACGCTGTGTATTCGCGGTAACGGCAATTGGTCCGTGCGGCTATGGGAGACGCTGGCCTGTGGCCGCATCCCGATCTTTGTGGATACGGATTGCGTCCTCCCGGAAGCGGGCATCGATTGGAAAGAGTTATGCGTGTGGGTGGATGAGCGCGAACTCGCGTCCCTGCCCGAGCGGCTGGTGGCGTTTCACGCAAAGTTGAGCCCGGCTGAATTCGTGGAAAGGCAGCGGCTTTGCCGTCAACTGTGGACGGAACAGTTTTCACGGGAAGGATTCATGAGGCACCTAACCGAGGAACGGCTCGCCCAATGGCTGCACGGACGGTTGATGGCTCAGCCGTGAACCGCCCAAACATAGAAAGCCCGAGAGGCCAAAGCAACCCCTCGGGCTTGCGAACAAAAATGACGAAGAACGGACTACTTCGCCTTCTTCTGCTTCTGCTGACCGACGCGCGTCTTGAACTGACGCAACTGCGCCTCGTCCCAGGACTTCCAGTCAAAGCGCGTATTAGCGTCAGCCAGATACGAGTCTACGTCTGTTCCCTTCGGGAGCACGGCCACAATTGTGGCGGAGCGGACACCGTCAGGATGCATCAGGCGAAAACGCCGGGCGTTTGGAATTGCCATAACCCCTTTATGCTAGCAAATCCTTGAGCGCTCCGAAAAGCTCCGGGAAGCGAAAATCGAATGCGGCGGCCTGAGCCGCCCTCGGCGCTACGTGTTGGCTGTCGAAAAGAATCTGCGCCATCTCGCCGTAGAGTAGCCGAATCGCAAACTCCGGCACCGGGATGAGCGCCGGCCGGCCCAGCGCACGCCCCAGCGCCGCCGTGAAATCCACGTTGCGTACCGGGTTTGGAGACACCGCATTCACCACGCCCGACACGTTCGCGTTTTCCACCGCGAATTGGATCAGCGAGCACATGTCGTCCAGATGAATCCAAGGCATCCATTGTTGCCCGGTTCCCAATCGTCCCCCGAGGCCAACCCGGAACGGCGGGAGCATCTTCCCCAGCGCTCCGCCGTTCTTGCCCAGCACGAGACCGGTGCGCAGCAACACAACCCGCATGCCGAGCGAAGCCGTCGCCGAGGCCGCCTTCTCCCACGCTATGCACACTTCGGGAAGAAACCCCTTGCCGGCACTCGATTCCTCGGTGAGCACCTCCTCGCCACGGTCGCCGTAATAACCTACCGCTGAGGCCGACACGAACACCGCCGGTTTGCGTGGCAGCGCCGCCAGGGCGTCAACCAGTTGCTCGGTCGCCTCGACACGGCTCGATCGAATCCGCCGCTTGATCTCCGGGGACCAGCGCTGGCTCACCGGCTCTCCGGCAAGGTGGATGATGGCATCGGCATCGATCAGGCTTTCCTCCGGCGGTGGGCCTTTCGAAGGATCCCAGATAGAGAAGCCGGAACCAGTGGGAAGCCCAGGCTTGGGTTTACGCCCAAGGATCCGTGTGGCGTGTCCGGCGTGTTCGAGCTTCGGAACCAAGTGAGTTCCTATGAAGCCCGTGGCGCCGGTGAGAGTGATCCGCATTTAGCTTGTTGGAAACCGAACCGCTTCATTGTAAATGATGCCGCGCAAGCGCGTGCGGCAATCGGTTGGATGTCGCGGCTGGCAGAGATCGCCCGGCTTGTGCGCCAGGCTGTGCGCGGCACCAACGAGGATTTCACGCAGGGGAGCCTGTCAAGGGCCGTGGCACTGCTGGCGATTCCGATGGTGCTCGAGATGTCCATGGAGTCATTGTTCGGCTTTGCCGACGCGATGTTCGTTTCCCGGCTCGGAAAGAATGCGTTGGCGGCGGTGGTGGTCACCGAGTCATTCCTGACCATTCTGTTCGGCGTGGCGATCGGGCTCTCGTTTTCAACGACAGCCATGGTGGCGCGGCGGATTGGCGAAAACGACCATCGTGGCGCGTCGGTAGCAGCGGCCCAGGCTATCTGGATCGGAGTGGCCGTTTCCACCGTGACGGCCATCGCCGGCGGGCTAGGCGCGCGGCGCTTGCTGACGATGATGGGGGCCACCGGGGAAGTGATCGCCGGTGGGGCCATCTATACTTCCATCCTGTTGGGCACCTCCGTCACCATTTTCCTGCTGTTTCTGCTCAACGCGGTTTTCCGCGGAGCCGGCGACGCCTCCATCGCACTGCGAGCCCTGATTGTGTCCAATGCTCTCAACCTCGTCCTTGACCCGTGCCTGATCTTCGGGCTGGGGCCGTTTCCCGCAATGGGCTTGGCGGGCGCGGCCACCGCCACCGCAATCGGGCGCGGCACCGGAGTCGCCTTCCAGTTGTGGATTCTGTTCGCCGGGCCCGGACGCATTCGCCTGGGCCGCGAACACCTGATGCCGGCGTGGGAGGTCATGAGAAACCTGCTGCGGGT
>JBGSME010001040.1:0-23328 GCA_041740335.1 Bryobacteraceae bacterium
GTAGCCGGCAGGGTACGCGACCGCGACATGGCCTCCAACTCGCTCTGCTCTTCAGGGCTCAGGCTCACTGGTTCCGCATGGAAAGGCATGCCGAAAGGACGCTACCCGCATGCTAATGGTTACTCAGCGACAGGCCACTAGGCACAGTTCCCGCTGGACTGTTTGACTTCGCTTTGAGAGCCGGGCAGATGTTTCGTTCCGCAGAAGTTGTTCTAATCAGAACATTCTCGCAACAAAATACTAGCGGAAGAGTCGATCCAATGCCAACTGCTCTTCTGAATCCACCTGAACATCACTCAGGGCAGCCGATGTCCAGAAACCGGCACGGCTTGGCCCCGGGCCACCCGAGATGGGCCACCGAGCTGAACCTCAAGGCCCGAATCTGTCTTCACCGGGTCGTGTCCGCAGCTATGACTAAACTGCTCGACCCGCATACGGTACGTTAGTCTCGAACTGAGGGCAAGCAGCGCCCGTAGGTGGCCCAGCTGGAAAGCTTCCCGATGACGGCTGTAAAGTGTGAGGACGGCCGCCGTGCCGGTCTCAGACTCCAATGGAATTGCTATGCCCGAAACGAGTGTGAATCCCGCGTTGGACTGGCCAACAACACCAAACTCGGTTGCCGCGTTGCCGTTCATCAGGGGTGTTCTATTGGCGGCTACCCAACCGGAAACACCGATTCCGTATCCGACCGTGAGCCCCAAGAGAAGATTTGCCGCCTCGCCCCTGGCGAAAACGCAATTCAGGCTTTCCCCCTGCCGCCGGTAGAGGGCCCAGCAGTCGAAGGGAATTAGTTCCCGCAACAACTCCTCGATTGCGCAGAGGTCGGCTTCGACCGACCCGGATTGCCCAATAAGGCAAACGATCCCGTCGAGAAGGGCCCATTCCCGAGCGACTTGCTCATCGGACAGGGAATTGTCCGCCCAGCCCAAAAATACACCCCGCCGCTCGCTACCTGCATCTCATGGGGAATGTTACTCCTGCTGTTATTCTTGTGCGCTGAACCGGCTGCCGGTCAGTCCTCTCAGGTCCACCCATCTCCGCTTCAGACTTGGGCTCAATGGCACGGCACGTCCAGAGACTCCATCTCGCCGGGCGAACCTTGGCCAGACACTCTGGACGGACTGAAGGCCGTTTGGCGAGTGAGCCTCGACAGAGGCTACTCGAGTCCGATTGTTGGGGAGAACCGAGTCTTTGTGACCGAGTCAACCGAGGACGGCAATGAGGTCGTTCGTGCGCTGGACAGGGCGAGTGGCCGGGAACTGTGGCGGGCATCCTGGAAGGGCAGGATTTCTGTCCCGTTTTACGCCAAGAAGAGCGGAGACTGGATTAAGAGTACGCCTGCTTACGACGGCGAGACTCTATATGTCGGCGGCATGGAAGAGGTGCTGGTCGCGCTCGACTCGAAGAACGGGAAGGAACGTTGGAGGATTGATTTCCCCAAACAATTCGGCACACCGAGGCCGGAGTTCGGATTCGATACCTCGCCCATTCTGGACGGTGAATTCTTATATGTCCAGGCTGCTGATTCGACGTTCAAATTGAGGCGGGACAGCGGAACAGTGGTTTGGCGAACGCTCCAGCATCCCAGTGACGTGATGCAAGGAGGAGCGTTTTCCACTCCGTCGATCGGCTTGGTGGGAGGGACGCGTCAACTCTTGGTGCAGGATCGGGTCAATCTGAATGGTGTGGACCTGCAGTCGGGCGCGGTCTTGTGGTCGCAGGAGGTGCCGAACTTTCGTGGGATGAATATTTTGACCCCGACAGTCTACAAGGACGCCATCTTCACCAGTTCGTACCAGAACAATACCTTCCTCTATCGCCTCGACCGTGACGGTAATCGTTTTACCGTGAAAGAAGCCTGGAAGAACAAGGCGAAGGGGTACATGTCGGGGGCCATTGTGCTTGGCGACTTCGCGTACTTGCACCTCGGCAATCAGCGACTGACTTGCATTGATCTGCGCACCGGCGAATCGACTTGGACGACCACTCCCTTTGGGCAGTATTGGTCGATGGTGCGGCGCGGGGAAAAGATTCTGGCCCTGGATGAGCGCGGGGAACTGATATTGTTCCGGCCGAGTCCAGAAAAATTCGAGATGCTGGATTCAAAAGAGGTCGCCAAGAGCGCCACATGGGGGCATCTGGCGGTGGCTGGGGATGAACTCTTTGTTCGAGACCTGACCGGGATTTCGATGTTTCGATTGGGCCCAATGTGATGCGGAATTCTGATTTGTGAGTAGCTTTAGCGGACCCATTTCATCAGCTCACCGGCGAATGGGCGGCATCCCGAACCGCAATACTCATGGAAGGTTCTGTTTCGGTGGATCGCTCCGTCGCTGAATAGGGCAGGCATCACCTTGACGGTAACAGGATGCTCTCCAGGCGTGTATGAAAAACCCCGCCAATGGGTTGAGCGTGGGGTTAAGGAGATTGCTGTGGTGTAACGGCTAGTGCTCAGACTCCTGCAAAGTCGTAAGCGACCGTGAACTGGTACGCGGCCTGCTGCCGCACCAGCCAGGGGCTCGCGACGCGGATTGCGGTTCCCTTTGCCGATTGCCGCAACCTACCTACGTGTAGCGTCCGCCGCCTGAGCGGTTTCGTTCAAGCGAACCATGCTACAACGGCGCCATTTCCCGCGAGCAGTCGGGCAGTGTAGAGCTATTCATCCCGGATCACGGCGCACTCTTCCACTACTTTTCAAAGGCGGGGCTTGGGCAGCGCGGCGGCTCCGCAAAAAGTAGTGGAAGGGTAGCCGACCCTCCGCTCGGAGTTGGCCGTCACTTCCATGGTTTGGGCGTTTTCCGTCAACTTGGTTCCGCCGTCAATTTCCGAGTGGTGTTACTCGTGAGCAGGCATCCTGACGGCTGTGGAACACGAGCAAGATCGAAGACGTTCACGCTGGCTCAACCAGATTGAACGGAGAGGGGCTTGCCGAACATCCGCCGATAGGTCAGCGGCGTCAGTCCCACAAGGCGCTTGAATAGTCGGCGGAAAAATGAAACATCTGAATAGCCTGCTTGCACGCTGATCTCCTCAACCGGCAACTCGGTGGTCTCCAGAAGCTGCTTGCCATGCTCGATGCGGACATTCTGCAGGTAGTCGATCAGGGGAAGCCCTGTGGCGGCTTTGAATCGCCGTTTCAGGGTACGCTCTGGGATTCCTGCATCGTTAACAGCCTTTCCCAGGGCGTTCTGATCCTGGAAGTGTTTCTTCAGAAAGAGCTCTATCTTGCGTGCGGTTCCGTCACCGTGCGGCAGCGGTCGCACCAGCGCCGTGTAGGGCAGTTCGCCTTCGTCGTGCCACTTCAGCAGGTAAACCTTCGCGATACGCAGCGCCTCACTTGGGCCAACATGGCGGGCGATCAGATGGAGTGCCAAGTCGTGCCACGACGTGGTGCCGCCGGCAGTGACGATCCGTCCGGTCGCGTCGGCGTAGACCAGATTGGGGGCTGGGTCGAACCGCACTTTGGGAAAGCGCTGCCGGAATAGATCCTGGTAGGCCCAGTGCGATGTAGCCGGGCAGCCGTCCAGCAGCCCGGTCTCGGCCAGCAGAATCGCGCCGGAGCATGCGGAGTAGATTGTCGAGCCCAAAGCGTAGCGACGCCTGATCCATTCGATCAGGTCCGGGTACCGGCCAGCCATCGTCTCGTCCGGTCCCAGCCAAAGCTCGGGCAGGATCACGATTGGCGCCGTAGGTTCGTCGCTGACAGCGAAGTCCGGATTCACCGGAATGCGGTTGCCGCAGGTGAACAGTCCGCCGTCAGGCGAGACGATTCGCACCCGGAAGTATTGCCGCTCGTCACCGGAGCGAAGCAGAGTCTGCCAGATGCTCCCCGTCGCGAGAAGCACATCGAGCATGCCGTAAAGGGCCGAACCAGATGTCTCGCGGACAGCCACAATCAGCACGTCGATCGGAACTTTTCCTTTGGCTTGGCCGCTCATGGCAGAGATTATGGCACAAACAGCATCTTTCTGGCCTATGCGAATCTTGTCCGATTGCGAGTCCTGCCCCAAACTGGACTCAGGATGAGGAGCGTAACCGCCCATCGAAATCGAAAAGGAGAACGAACATGACCTCGACGAAGAACAGCGAAATGACGATGAGCCGCCGGATGAACGGCGTGGAACTCGACACTCTGATGGCCACCGTTAACGCGATCAAGGCCGAACCGGAATTGGGTGCGTGCCGCTTTCGCGCCCGGAACACCTGGTTGGCCGGCAACCATAACCGGACGACCGTAGACGGCTTCTATGGTGCGAAGCAGGAGATGGCACATAAGCAGTCCTTTACCATGGATGCCGATGAACCTGCGATTCTTGCGGGCAATGACGAAGGCGCCAACCCGGTCGAGCACTTGCTACACGCGCTGGCCTCCTGCCTGACTACCAGCATGGTGGCTCACGCCGCCGTGCGGGGCATCCAGATTGAGGAACTGGAATCCGAACTGGAAGGCGATCTCGACCTGCGTGGTTTTCTCGGCCTGGCGATGGACGTGCCCAAGGGTTACACCAACATCCGTGCCAAGTTCCGCGTGAAGGCAAAACCCGAAGACGTTTCGCGGCTCAGGCAGCTGGCGTTCTTCTCGCCGGTGTTCAACACAGTTACCAACGGCGCCAATGTGGTGGTCGAAGTGGCGCTGAAGTCAGATGCTTTGGTTCCGTGGGGCGGCAGCTCATAGAAGCATACAGTTGCGTGCCGTCCCACAATGCCTTCTATGGTCAGCGCGTCGTCCGCCAGTCATCGTGTTCGCCGAAGAACCGCCAAGACGGCTGACCCGGCCGAATATGGCGACCTGGCGGGTGTCTAGCCCGCGCGAATCGGCTACTCGGAATCCACTTGTCCGTATCGTCGGCACTCGTCGAAGTGGCACCGGCAGTGGGTTGCGGGCGAATCACGCATCCGGAAGTTGGCCGCCGTTTTCGGCGGTGCCACAATGATCGTGCCGGGCAAACGGATTGGTAGACCCCGATGCCTTGAAAATCGCGCCAGAAGGGCGGAATTCGCACTAAGGACCTGTCACAAAATAACTGAAACATTTCTTGCTGAAAATGTCTTATACTTGGCCTAGTGGCTGAGGCTGACGAAATCAAAACGCGATTCGAGAAGTTGGCTCCGTTTCTCGACGAACGGATGCGTCGGCTGGTAGCGGCGACGGAGAGCTTGGCAGTCGGCTTTGGAGGGACCTCGGAGGTGTCCCGGCAGACTGGGGTATCGCGGCGAGCGATTATTCAGGGAATCAAGGAGTTGGAGGAAGCGCCGATCGCGCAGGCAGGCAGGGTGCGCCGGGCGGGTGGGGGACGCAAGAAGACCGTCGACACGGACGGGACCTTGAAGGCCGATCTGGAGCGTCTAGTGGAACCGGTGACGCGGGGCGATCCCGAATCGGCGCTGCGGTGGACCTGCAAGAGCGTGCGCAAGCTGGCCGGAGAACTCAAGCGCATGGGGCATCGGACAAGCCATCGGATGGTCGCCGAGTTATTGCACGAATTGGGCTATAGCCTGCAAGCCAACCGCAAGACGCTGGAGGGGTCCAGCCATGTCGACCGCGACCGGCAGTTCCAGCACATCAACGAGCAGGTCAGCCGGTTGCTCGCCGAACACCAGCCCGTGATTTCTGTCGACACAAAAAAGAAGGAGTTGGTGGGTAATTTCAAGAACGGCGGCAAAGAACTGCGGCCGAAGAAGGACCCGGAGAAGGTGCGCGTGCATGATTTTGTGATTCCGGAACTGGGCCGGGCCGCGCCCTACGGCGTGTACGATGTAGCGAACAATACCGGGTGGGTGAGTGTCGGCGTCGATCATGACACGTCGGCTTTCGCCGTGGAGACGATACGCCGCTGGTGGTACGGGATGGGCCAACCCGCCTACCCGAAAGCCACGCAATTGCTCATCACCGCCGACTGCGGTGGCAGTAATGGATCACGAGTCCGGCTCTGGAAAGTGGAGCTCCAACGTCTGGCCGACGAGACCGGCCTGGAACTGCGGGTTTGCCATCTGCCGCCAGGGACCAGCAAATGGAACAAAATTGAGCACCGCCTGTTCTCCTTCCTCAGTCAGAACTGGAGAGGAAAGCCCTTGGTGAGTCATCAGGTCATCGTCGATCTGATTGCCGCCACCAGCACCAAGGCCGGCCTGAAGGTCCGCGCGCAGATCGACTCCAATCTCTATCCGGCCGGGCTCAAAATCTCGGACCAACAAGTCGCCGCGCTCAATCTCGAGCGCGACGACTTCCACGGGGAATGGAACTATAGGATCTCGCCTCGGCCCGTCATAAATTGAACCACTTATTTTGTGACAGACCCTAACGGAGAACGCCGTCTGTCCATTTCACGCTGAACCACCAAGGCCGTAAGTACGTATCTTCTGCATCTCAGCTTCCGCGGTATGGCCAACCCGGCCAAGGCGTCCTGACCACGGCTGGCAAGGTCGGCGGCCAAAAGAAAAGGAGCGGCTCGATCCTGGGAGAGCGGCACTTTCCGTGCCATCCCAGAGCCGAGCCGCGCGTGCATTATTTCAGGAATGCGGCCTTTGAGGCAGGGGCTCTACTTCACTGCTTTCTGCGCTCCTTCCCAGGCTTTCTGATAGCCATCAATCGCTTTGGTGTAATCCGGGTCGGCGAGAGCATCGTCTCCCTTCTGTAGCGAGTCGAAGGCTTTGAGCAGATCCTTCGAGCTACCGGCGGACTGTCCGGCGTCGTCGAGGGCGATCTGGGCAAGATCACGGTCAACCATTGCCAGAGTGGACGCCCAGGCTTCCACTTCCGCGATTGGGATGGTCGTCTTCTTGTCCTTCAGTATCTTTTCGAACGTCTTCACCGCATCGCCCTCTTTGTCGAAGACTTTCTTCCCATCCTTCGGATCGAGATGGCTTCCGTCCGCAGCCCAGTAGGAGCGGTCGAGCGAGTCCTCGATGCTGCCGATAGCTTTTGCCATCGCCTCCTGATCGCTCTTGTCCCTCACGGAACCGATGCGGCGCTTCAGAGCCAGCAGCAGCGCTGACTTGATGTCACGAGGCGTCCCATCGCCCGCGCCGACGCGGTAGGGGCGCATCATCTCGTGATCCTCGTGCGAAAGAATGTGGCAATGCCAGACGTAGCGTCCGGGCCGATCGAAGTTGGCACGGACACGCGTCACCTGGCCCGGAAACGCTTGGACCGTATCCTTGGGCCCGGTCTCGTTCGGCCGCGGGGATTCAGGACTGCCTACCGGCCGGATATTGTTGACCGTGGCGTTCGGATCGGTGGGATCGTAGGCGTCAAACACGATGCTTTGCCGGTTGACGACTTCGAACGCCACCATGTGGAGATGGACTGGATGCGCATCCGGAGTCGAGTTGTAGATCTCCCAGAGCTCCGTCGAGCCGAGCGCCGGTGTCTCCGTGAACGGATCGTCCCAAAACTTCCGGCGGCCCGTTTTGCCGCTGGCGGTATCGTTGACGACGCCCAGCAACGGCTGAATGCGTCCGAGCGGATCCCGCCCTTCGAACAACAACACGCCACGGGTCTTGGAAGTGTTTCCGGGCACGCGGAAGGGTGCCGACCGGAGGAAAGTGGGTACCGCGACCGGGTCGGATTGCCGGGCGGTGGAAACGTCGAAAGCCATGATCTGGGTGGTGGGATCAGTGCTGGGAAGCACGTCGAGTCCGTCGCTAAACGGGACCGCGGCGTCGTTCCGCATAATGATCCGTTTTCCGGCCAGTCCAGAGAAGTCCACGACAATATCCAGCCGCTCGCCCGGTCCGAATGTGAGGTCGGCGGACCGCACCGGTGAACGCAGGAAGCCATCGTCGGAGCCGATCTGCTGGAACGGGACGCGCACGCCGTCGGTGGTTTCGAACCAGAAGTGATAGAAGCGCGAGTCAGACCCGTTGAGCAGCCGGAATCGATATTGCCTGCGTTCGACGTTCAGCTTGGGCCACGCCTTGCCATTGACGAGGATGACGTCGCCGGCGAATTCGGGAAGTGCGCTCGGGGTGGGCGATTGGGGGGTCGGCGGAGCGGACGGGTAGAACAGTTGGCAGTTCTGATCGAACATGCGGTCCTGAATCACCAGTTCGATTTCGTAACGGCCATTCGGGATGAGATTCCGGCGGATGAGATCGAGTTCGTGATCGTCACGCAGCAGATAGAATCCGGCCAAACCGGCGTACACATTCAGCCGGGTGACGCCAAGGGCGTGGTCGTGATACCAGAGCGTGGCCGCTTCCTGGCTGTTCTCGTAGTAGTAATCTTCCTTTGCGAAGGTTGGACCCACCTCGTCGAAATCAGGTGTGAACCAAGCCTCCGGCTCACCGTCACTGGCAGGCTCGGTATGTCCTCCATGCAGATGGACGACCGTCGGCACCGGTCTGCCCGCGCGGGCATAGTCGGCGTAAGTGCGGTATTGCTTCCGTAGAGCCCAGTGAATCGTCGGATCGACCGGCAGGAAGTGGCCCTTGTAGAGCATGTTTTGCCAGGTAACCTCAATCGGTTTGTCGCGGGCCGCGACGAACGTAGGTCCTGGGAACGTGGCCGTTGTTTTCGCCAAGCCGTAACCCCAGACTCTAGTGCTTGGGGAGCCAGGGCCGAGAATATTCTGGGAGACCTCGCGCATTTCCATTTTGAACTTTCCGCCCCGGGTTGCGTCGATCCGGGTGGGGAGAGGCAACGGATTGACGAAGCGTGTAACTTGCGTGAGTGCTTGGCCTTCCCCGACCAGAAAGCTTCCCACCGAGGCTGCCGACGCCACTCTGAGAAAGCTTCTTCGATTGATGGATTTCATAGATTTTCTTTGGTTCCTCTCTAATGCGTTCTAGCCACGATGCGATGAGTCCGCAAGCGGCTGCCTGTCATATCTGCCTTGTTAGATCGAAGAATACCTTCCAGGTGGAAGTGTAGGAACCACCCAAACTTCCTAACAGGCGAAGAGCGGTTCTAGCCCGAAACTCATAGTGACACTGACAGGAGATGATTCCGGGAACGGCTTGGCCGGCGCCTTTCCCGGTCCATCCGGTCAAGTCCTTGACGGTGTCTCATGACGGATCTTCGGTCGCGCCGTGGATCCCTTTCGCGATCTCGATCTGGCTATGACTTCGGCAACCAGGAGCCAAAAAGAAGCGGCTCGACCCTAGGGGGTAACCACGCTTTCCGTGCCATCCGGCCGACACGGAGCGGCGCGCCCTCAAGGGCAGAAAGCGAGCGCCGCCCCAACTCCATTGTGGCGGGGATTACTTACGAGGCGCAGTCCAGCGAATCCTCATCCGGGCACCACGAACGATCTGGGGCGCGGAGCGCCTCTGCGCTTCGCGCCCCAGTTTTCGTACAAAGGTGTTCGGATCTTACTTCTTGCTGACTGACACCACTGGAGCGGGCGCGAGACTCACTCCGAGAATCACCACCTTTCGTTTATCCGGCAGAGTGATGCTTTCCACCACCTTCGTCGAGTCAATGGCAAACTCATAGCCGTAAAGAACCCAGCCGTACCCAGCGCCTTTGCCATTGTGCTTCTTGGCGCCCTTGGGATCGACGATGTGCGCCATGACTTTCGCCTGCCCTTGATTCTCGAAATCGTGCTGGGAAGGCCGACTGGGCTCTCTACCCGAAGACCAGCCGACACTTCTGACGGTCGCATTGGGGTCTGGCCGCGGTTTCCGGTGTGAGAGAGTTTCGTTGCAGGCTCCCCTGTCGTTTGGAACTGCGCCTACGCACCCTTTGCGCTTTGGATTCCGCAAGTCTCGCTTGCCGACCTGGGATCGGGGATTCAGCTACAGTACGGCGGTCCCAACTTTCAAAATTGGTCCCGGTATTGCCGACACCTATTTCCGTCCGCAGTTTTGTCTCACCTTGGTGGGCATGAGCTACACGAAAGCCGCTCTGGCGGCGCTGATGACTGTATTGACACTGGCGGCCGGATCGAAGAAGGGTGACAAGACCTCGCCGCCCCCTCCCGTTCGAGTGTTCGACCGTGAAGACCTCGAGTCGGCGCCCCTCCCGCAAGTGCTCATTCCTTCCCACGATCAGAAGCAGAATCTGAAGACCGCGTCCATGCAGACCGATCCCTCCCGGCTGGAGGCGGCGCTGGCGATCGCGCCGGAGGCAGTGACCAACGCTCGCCCGCGCGACATGAAGCTGCTGGTGCTCTCGCCGAACGCCGACCTGCCAAGCTATCAGTCGCTCAAGTTCTCCCTGGAGACCCTGGGGGTTCCGTTTCAATCGGTTTTTACCGCCAGCGCGCCTCTTCCCCCGCTCACCGACGGTACGAAGGGCCTTTTCCAGGGGATTATGCTTGCGACCGGTAATCTCGCCGTGTGCGATCCCACCTGCCGATCGACTCTCGCCGCAGCCGACTGGGACAGGTTGGACAGCTACACACGCGATTTCGGGGTACGCACAGTCAGCTATTACACGTTTCCCGAGCCGCGCTATGGAATGACTTTCATCAGCGCATTCTCAACCGATGCCACGCCGGCATCGATCAACTTCACCGCATCCGCGGCTCCCATATTCAGTTACCTGAATCGCGCCAATCCTCTTCGGGTTTCCTACGCCTACGTCTACTTAGCGGCGATCTTGCAGGGGAATGGTGAAGTGACGACACCGATCTTGACGGTGAACAGCCAGACGGCGGGTGTAGTTCACAAGAAGGCGGACGGGCGGGAATACCTGGCGCTCACGGTCGACAACAGCCCGTTCCTCCTTCACTCCACGGCGCTCAACTACGGCCTAGTCAACTGGGTGACCAATGGTATTTTCATCGGAGCCCGGAAGGTTTACATGACACCGCAGGTCGATGACCATTTCCTTCCGAACGATCTCTTCGTTGCGGGCATGGCGGCCTGCATGCCGGCAGCCTTCATCGTTGACCCTACCTTCGATCCCGCAGAAAGCTGTCCAACCCTTCGCATCGAAGGCAACGACCTGAAGACGGTGGCAGACTGGCAGGCAGAGTGGAACAAAAAGCCGCAATTCGCGCAGTTCCGGGTTACCCACGCGTTCAACGGCTTCGGCGCCATCAGCGATGCCGGCGTCCTGCTCAAGGACAGCCTGGTGGACGAGACGCGCAAACAGGCCGCGAAATTCTATTGGATCAACCATACCTGGGATCATGAGAACCTCGACTGCTACGCGCCGGTTCCCAATAGCGGCGTCTGTGCAGGCGCTACCTATGCGCAGTCCATCCAGGAGATCAGTCTCAACCGCAGCATGGCGGCCACCCTCGGTCTACCTCTCGACACCACCAGCATGGTCACGCCGAACATTTCCGGCCTCGACAACCCCGAGTTCATGAGGGCGGCGGCGGATCAAGGAATTCGGTACCTCGTATCGGATTCGTCGCGCCCAGGCTACCTCCCCGCCATCCCGAACACCGGTCTCCGCAGCACGACCAACCCGTCCATTCTGCTGATTCCCCGGCGCGCAACCAACGTCTTCTACAACACCGGCTCCGGTCAAACGGCCGTGCAAGGGTCCCTTCCCGATGAGTACAACTACTTCTTCGGACCGGCGGGCATCTTCCAGACCGGTGGCGCGGCTTTCTTCAATACCACGCAATCCTATAACGACATCGTTCAGCGTGAGAGCGACAATCTGCTCGCTTACATGTTGCGGTACGAGATCTACCCGCAGATGTATCATCAAGCTAACCTGTGGCGCTTCAAAAATAAACAGACGCTCCTCACCGACGTCATCGACGCCGCGTTTGATAAGTTCTCCAAAATCTCCACCCTCCCGGTCCTCAGCCTTCCGCAGACAGAGATCGGTAGGGAACTCGAAGAGCGCATGGGGTTGCTCAATGCCGGAGTCCAGGGCACGCTCACGCCGGGCGTTGAAATTCGGATAACCGCCTCGGCCAGAACGACGGTTCCGTTGACCGGCGTTTGCGCGGCGGGTTGCGAGTCTTACGGGGGCCAGTCGCTCTCCAAGGCCGGCGTGGAGGCTGGCGCGGTCACGATTATTCCCTTTTCCGGGGGCCTCCCCGATAGCGGCCCTCCCATGTTGGGCCCGGCCACAGGGTCGAAGGCGGGCGACTTCAATGGCACTGCGATCGCGGCGGGGAAAACCATCTGGTTCAGCAGCATTGTGAAGCCTGACTTCGGCGGAGACCGCACCGGAATCGTCGAAGTTCGGAATGCTGTCATCCGTTTCACGGCCAACAACACCAATTACGCGATCCCGGTTCCTGACGCCGTTATTCGCTTGGATGCTGCGGCTGTAACTGCACAGACCGAGTTCAACGGGAACCGATGGGAGACAGTCGTCCCTGCCGGCTACAAGGACGACATCTTTATGGCAGGTGTTCCGTTCGTGGTTCCTGGGGGCGGCCTGCCCGGCGGCATCAAGAATGTGATCTGGACTGCGGACCTGTATTCGAGCAAGTCCGGAGCTTCGTTCAAATGGAAGTGGGCCGCCGCGGTCTACACACAGTTCTCAGCTCCGGCCGCAATTGGTGTGAAGCCCATTGATGGGGACAAGCTCAACCCTTACCAGAACAAAGACTCCGTGGCTACCCCCGAACTCTTCAAGTCCTTTGTGGTGAAGGGAGCTCTGGGCGATGGAAAATCAGACTACACCGGCAAATGGAGCGGCGATACCAAGGCCGACTTCTGAAACCGCTTGGGCAATTGGCGCGCAGCCCGCTCCCGGCAGGCTCCGCGCGGCGAGCGGCATTCAGTCCGCTAGTGACTGACAGCATGCCCCGGACCGGAGGAACCGTCACCAACGTCTCATTCGAATCTATGGATTACGGGAGCGCTCGCTGTAGGCAACTTGCCTCTAAAGGGTGCTACCGGCCAAACCGGCGCTTCCTCAGACTGCGCGCGCAGTTTCTCGCGTCGTCTGCTGGCAGGACAGCAAGACAAGAGTCCCTGGTCCGTGGAGCTGCCGCCCTGATACTGCAAGAAGACTCGGACATGTTGTCATCGATGCCGGACATTTTGTCAGGCAACGTTTCGGCGATAAGGGCTCGGCTAGGAACACATTCCATTGTTTTTAGTCACTTTAGAGCCTCTCGCCTTTGGGCTGACAGTTGCTGTAGAGTGCAATGGAACGAAACTCATTCATCACAGCAACTCTGATCCTGCTACTGGCATCCGTACCAGCGTCGGCAGGGCGTAAGAAAGCCAAAGACCTCGACAAAGTATCGGGCGAGACGGAAGTGGATGTCATCGTCCGCTACAAAAGCTCCGTCACTTCGGCGAAGGTCGCAAAGACGAAGGGGAAGGGAGGCGCCTACGTTGGCGACCTTGCGGGAGTTCGTAGCGCGAAGTTTCGAATCAAGGGAAAAGACATCGACGGGGTAGCCGAAGACGCCGATGTCGAATACGTCGCGCCGAACCGGAAGTTGGAGGGCGTGCTTGACTACGCGGCCCGCGCCGCGGCCACCGAATCGCTTTTCTCAAGCGGCTGGACCGGAAAAGGTGTCGGCGTCGCCGTTCTGGACAGCGGAATCCGCGACAAGATCAAAGACTTCTTCCAAACTGATGCCAAGGACAGCCGGATCGTGTACGAGGAGGATTTCACCGACGAGAAAAAGGAAAAGGAAGACAAGTACGGGCACGGCAGCCATGTCGCCGGCATCATTGGCGGCAACGGATTTCTGTCGTCGGGCAAGGACTCGCTCTTGGAGATTCGGGGAATCGCTCCGGAGGTCAATCTGATCAACCTCAAAGTTCTCGACGACAAAGGCGCCGGTTCCGACGGTTGGGTGATTGCCGCTATCGAGCGCGCGATTCAACTGAAGAATCAGTACAACATCCGCGTAATCAATCTCTCGCTCGGCCGCCCAGTCTTCGAGAGTTACACGGAAGACCCGCTGTGCATGGCGGTGGAACGAGCCTGGAAAGCGGGCATCGTTGTCGTTGTCGCCGCTGGGAACATGGGCCGCGACAACACTTTTGGTACGAGCGGATACGGAACCATCACCTCGCCGGGCAATAGTCCATACGTGATCACGGTAGGAGCGATGAGAACGATGGACACCGAGTCGCGCGGCGACGATGCGATTGCCAGCTACAGCTCAAAAGGACCGACTTCGATCGACCAGATCGTGAAGCCCGACATCGTTGCTCCGGGCAACCTCATCACTTCTGTTTCCGCGTCAGAAGACAGCAGATTGGCAAAAGACTACGAGGATAATGTGGCTGTCGACGAGCAGACATACAACGCGAAAGGCAAGAATCGCTCGAAGGACTACATCCGCCTGAGCGGCACCAGCATGGCGACGCCGATGGTTTCCGGAGTCGTCGCTCTGATGATCCAGAAGGAGCGGACCCTCACTCCCGACCAGATCAAGGCGCGGCTGATGAAGACGGCTTCTAAGAACCTTCCTACGGTGTCGATTGCGCGAGACCCAAAGACGGAGCAGGTGTTCACCAGCACGCACGACCTCTTCACCGTGGGCGCCGGCTACATGGACGCTAGCGCTGCGCTGAGCAGCACTGATCGCGCTAGTGGTCCGGCTTACTCCCCGCGAGTAGTTCTCGATCCCGCCACGGGCCAAGTGCGGCTCTCCCTCGACTCAGTGTCTGGCGCCAACGTTGTGTGGGGCACAAATATCGTGTGGGGGACCAACCTTGTCTGGGGCACCAATATCGTCTGGGGAACCAACATTGTTTGGGGAACGAACCTCGTGTGGGGAACCGCGTCAATGAGCGGCTTCAACATAGTCTGGGGAACTGATTCGCCGTGGAGCACCAACGTGGTCTGGGGTTCGTCTGAACCATCCGTGTCGGCGATGAGCGTGTTGGTGAATGGGGAGGAGTAAACGGACGCGGTTTAAGCCGCTCGCGGGCCTGTAGACCGCTACACTGGAAGCTATGTCTCCCAGCGGACCCTCGATCGCGCCCTCGGCCCAACGCGTCGAACACTCACGAATCCGCGAACTGGCCGAAATTGCGATGGCCATGCCCGGCGTGCTGCGACTCTACTTCGGCGAGTCGAACCTGCCGACGCCGGAGTTCATCAAAAGCGCTGCCACGCGTGCGATGGCCGAAGGCTTCACCTACTACACCGAGAATGCGGGACTGCCGTCGCTGCGGCGCGCGCTCGCGGCATACTATGCCGCAATGCACGGTGTCGTGCTCGACGGCATGAACGAGATCGTGATTACCACCAGCGGCGTGCAAGCGTTGAACGTCGCCATCCGCGCTGTGCTCGATCCCGGCGATGAGGCAATGGTGCTGACGCCGGCATGGCCGAACGGGACGGCGATCATGCAGTTATCGAACGCGACGCCCCGTCAGGTGCCGCAGCCCTTTTTAGGCGATTCGTACGGCATCGACTTCGACGCGCTCGAACAGGCTGTCACCGCGCGCACGCGGCTGCTGCTCTACACGTCGCCCTCGAATCCGCTGGGTTGGATGGCCACCGTGGACGAGCAGCGGAAGCTGCTCGATTTCGCGCGGCGGCACGGACTCTGGCTGATGGCCGACGAAGTTTATGAGCGGCTGATCTACAACGGGCAGAGCGCGGCGCCGTCGATCTTGAAACTGACCACGCGCGAGGACGCCGTGATCGTGGTGCAGTCATTCTCAAAGAGCTACTGCATGACGGGATGGCGCGTCGGCTGGATCGTGACACGGCGGGACTTGGCCGCGCGGGCCGCGCAACTGAATGAATTCATCGTGTCGCACGCGCCCACGTTCGCGCAGCGGGCCGCCGAAACAGCGCTTGCCGACGGCGAGCCGTTCGTTGCGGAGATGGTCGCGCGCCTGAAAGAGAATCGCGATTACTGCCTCGGCAAGCTCAACGGGATGCCCGGTGTCACAACGCCGCGGCCCGATGGCGCGTTCTACCTGTTCCCGCGCATCGATGGGCTCCAGGATTCATTCGAGTTCTGCCGGCAGTTGCTGATCGAAACGAAAGTGGGGCTCGCGCCGGGCGTTGCCTTCGGGGCCGGAGGCGAAGGTTCGATCCGCATTTGCTATGCGGCCGAACGCTCGATACTGGAACCGGCGATGGAGCGGCTCGGGGAGTTTCTTGCGAAGTGGGCTCCTGTCACCGACAGGAGTTAGATGGGCCTCAGCCGCCGCCTTTGAAGCGGCCAAGCAGAAGGAGCGCCGCGATGCCAACGAGGATGATGACGAACTCCATGAGCTAATTTGATTGTACAAGCTATGAATCACGAAATTGCGTTTGAGATGGCGACGTCGAGTATCCGCTTCGGCTCGGGGGTCACCCGCGAGGTTGGCATGGATCTGGTGGACCTCGGTCTCCGCCGCGGGCTGGTGATCACCGATCCCCAATTGGCGCGGATGGCTCCGGTGGCTGTGGTGCTCGAGTCCCTCGAAGCCAACGGCGTCCCGTTCACCTTTTACGATGCCGTTCGGGTTGAGCCAACGGATGTTTCCTTTCGGGCGGCAATCGATTTCGCGCGCGGATGCGAGTTCGATGCGATCGTGGCCGTGGGCGGTGGTTCGGTGATCGATACGGCGAAGGCCGTGAACCTGTACACCTGCTATCCGCCGGAGGATTTCCTCGACTACGTGAATCCGCCGATCGGGAAAGGCAAACCGGTACCTGGTCCGTTGAAGCCGCTGATTGCGATTCCGACTACGGCGGGAACGGGAAGCGAGACCACCGGAGTGGCTATCTTCGATATGCAGTCGATGCATGCGAAGACCGGGATCGCGCATCGGAGATTGAAGCCCACGCTTGGTTTGCTCGATCCGGAGAACACCCGGTCGCTGCCGCCGCAAGTGGCCGCGTCGGCGGGGTTGGATGTGCTGTGCCATGCGATCGAATCCTACACGGCGATTCCTTATGGAACGCGCGCGCTGCCGGACCGGCCGATTGTGCGGCCGGCGTATCAGGGGTCAAACCCGATCAGCGACGTATGGTCGCTCGAAGCGCTGGCGATGACGGCGCGGTATCTCACGCGGGTGTATCGGAACCCTGAAGACGAGGAGGCGCGCGGCGGAATGCTGCTGGCGGCGTCCTACGCGGGTGTAGGGTTCGGCAATGCGGGGGTTCATCTGCCGCACGGCATGTCTTACCCGGTATCCGGGAACGTGAAGGACTTCCGGATGCCGGGCTATCGTGTGGACCACGCGATGGTTCCGCACGGGGTGTCGGTGATCCTGAACGCCCCGGCGGTATTCCGATACACCGCTTCGGCGAATCCGGAGCGGCATCTGCGCGCGGCGGAGGTGCTGGGAGCGGACGTGTCGCGGGCAAAAGGGGAGGACGCGGGGCGGATCCTGGCCGATCGGATCACGGCGATCATGCGGGAGCTCGATATTCCTGACGGATTGCGGGCGTTGGGGTACGGGAGGGCGGATATTCCGAAGCTGGTGGAGGGCACCTTGCCGCAGCATCGCGTGACGAAGCTGTCGCCGAAGGCGGCAGGGGCGGAAGAATTGGCGGCGCTGTTTGAGGATGCGCTGGTGGCCTACCGGTAAGGCGAGTACTAAGTAGGGCCAATACCTGGAGTGCCCTTAGGCCAAGAACTTCCGGCTCCCCCATTTTGGTGTTCTGGATCTATAGGTGCGTCCCTAGGGTCGAATTATTCTGAGCGTGGCACTGGAAACCAATCGCCCATAAGGCTTTTCCCCGGTGCACATCTCAGAGGAGTTCACTACGTGAAAAAAGCCCTATTCGCCGTATTCGTTGCCGCCTCGACTCTGTCGGCAGGCATGTTCACCATTGACGATTTTTCGACCGGACAAGGCCCATTGTCAACGACCCTTGTGCCCACCAGTATCAGTGACGGTCCGCTGGCGATCGGCGGTGGCATTAGCCGGACGCTTTCGCTCAACACACTCTCGGTCCTGAATCCAGCCGGCTTTTCCGTGGCCGTCGACTCCGGCGTCCTGGACATCATCAACGGGAGTGGCGACGACAGTGAGGTCGTTGTCACCTATGACATTCCCGCGCTGCCGATTCCGGTCGGCGCGAGCAATGTCCAGTTCTTCCTGGTGGTAGTCGAGTCCGATGGCAATCCGACGTCCGTTGACCTCGGCGGAGCGGCCACTGGCAATTTCAGCATCGCGCCGAACACCCTCAACCAAACCGTAGGCTTCCCGGTGGCGGGCACTTCATTCGGGCCCGGCGCATTGACGCTGACCTTCAACGGCGCCCCGGGTTGGGACCTTTCGGTTGATTCCTTCGGCGTCCAGTGGGATGATCCCTCGCGAGTTCCCGAGCCGGGCACTGTCGCCCTTCTCGGCTTGGGTCTAGTCGGACTCGGCGTTCTGCGCCGCCGGTCTGCCGTGTAGTCCGCCAGTTGGAAAATACGAGTTCGAGGGACTCCCGCTCGAGCGGGGGTCCTTCGTATTTGCGATCCCGCTACTACCGATTGGGAGGGGAGGCCATCGGACCTCTATTAGGCGCTAACCGCTAGGCACCATTGCGATACCGATCATTTTTTTCTTGTACCAAACGCGGACCAATGATACCCTCGCAGTGGAGGGTTAATACCCCCATTATGGGGTGTAACTCCATAACAACTGTGCGAGGAGTGATTATGAAGATGTACAAAATTTTTGCCGGCATAGCTTTGCTGTCGGCCACCAGCTACGCTGGGATGCTCACGATTGACGATTTTTCCGTCAATCAGGGCCCCCTCACAACCCTGATAACGCCCGACTCGGTCAGCGATGGTCCAGTTGCAGTCAGTGGAACGATTGACCGTAGTTTGCAGTTGAACACCTTGGCCGCCAGCGATCCGACCCAATTTCTGGTTCAAGTGAACAGTGGGATTCTGGACGTCACCAATGGCAGCGGGGAGGATAGTCAGGTCGTCGTTTCGTATACCATCCCTGCTCTTGCCATCCCGGTGGGAGCTACCAACGTTGCGTTCTTCCTCGAGATCGTTCAATCTGACGGCAACCCGACTCAAGTGGTTCTCGGCGGCACCTCCGGTGCCTCTGGAAACTTCAATATCGCTCCGAATACGTTTGGGCAAATCGTCCCGTTCGCACAAGTTGGCAGCAGTTTCGGACCGGGCACGCTGACGCTCACCTTCGACGGAGGTCCCGGCTGGGATCTCAGCGCTGATTCGCTCGGCGTGCAGTGGACGGATCCGAATACCGGCATTCCCGAGCCGGGGACTATGGTTCTACTTGGGCTCGGCCTGATCGGGGTTGCGGTGTCTCGGCGGTGCAGTAGCTAAGGGCTACCCGTCGTTCTTTACTCGTTTGCCTTTCATCTGTCAAACTCAAGCTGGCCCCGGGAAACCGGGGCCTTTCCTTTTTGCCAGCGGCGGCGGCCGGCCAGAATGAAACGGTCACTGGGTGGGGATCGTAGTTTGGGTCGGACGAGTGGGGGGAGGGGAAGAGGCGAGGCGGATCTAGGTGAAGGGGGCCGAATCGGGTGAAGCGGGGAGCAATCGAAAACCGGAGGTAGACCAGCCATTTCTGTGCTGGTGCCTCCGGTTTTTAGGATCACTAAAACGAAACTACTACGGGCCGACTTCTTAGGCGGTCCGCCGGCGAAGAATGCCGATGGCGATGCCGCCCATTCCGAGCAGAATCATTGAGCCAGGCTCCGGAATGCCGGTACGCGGATCAGTCCACTGGACGCCGAAGGAGTCGGCGGTCAGATCCCATCCAGTGGCACCGTCGAAAGTGAGGGTGAGGCTACCCGGGCCGAACGCCACTCCACCGACCGGGAAAAGGACCGTATCGTTGAGAGTGTTGGCGGGAATGTTGAAGTTACCCGTAGCTACTCCGCCCAATGCAACGGCGGTGGGGTTGCCATCTGACTGGACGATGGTTAGAAAGAACTGAACGTTCGTGGCGCCGACAGGAATGGCCAGAGCCGGAATCGTGTAGGCGACCACTACTTGGCTATCCTCACCGCCACCGTTGGTGACGTCGAGAACTCCGAACGAAACCGAAACGCTGCGGTCAATGGGCGGCACACTGGCGATCGGGGTGATCGTGAGCGTACGGTCATCGGCCGCGTCGGACACAGCGACGGGACCGTTGCTGCCAGTGCTGATCGGCCCCTGATCGTCCCCGAAAGAATCAATGGTGAGCATGCCCGCGGACATAGTCGCGGCTGCAAGAAAGGATAGGGCGAGAATACGTTTCATCTGCTGTCTTAACTCCTCCCGAAAATTTTTGTCTTTACTACTTCGCGCTAATAGTGCTCGGGACACCACTCGCAGGGTCTAGTTTATCAGTAGTGCTTTCGTTTTGCAACTGTTTGCTGCGTCAAAATTGGACAACCCTCCGCATCCCCGGTAGGCCAATACCCCCATTAGTGGGGTAGCCGCAAATTGCGAAAACCAGCGTAAGTCATCTACAATGTTCGAGCTAATTCGCCCCGTATGCGGGTATTACCCGAGTAGCTTCCGGAACTCGATCAGGCACCGTTCGGCCGTCTCCAACTCGGAAAACCGGCTACCCTCCTGTTCCACCAAGTAGTACTCCACCCCGCCTACCCTCTCCCCTGCGGAAATAATGCTCTTCCATGGGGATACCCCCTCGCCAGTAAGGACCTGGTACTCCTTGCCTACCCCCGGCGCCCAGTCCTTGCAGTGGATCGAGGCGATGCGGCCGGGGTGCTGATTGATCCACTCCACCGGATCGGTGCCGGCTTCCACGCATGTCCCCACGTCGAGCTGAAGGACGACCTCTTTTGGCGTCTGATTGGCCAGAATTTCCATCGGTCGCACACCATCAATAGGCACGAATTCGGCTTTATGATTATGGAAACCCGTACGCATGCCGGCGGCGGACAGCTTTTCCGACACCTGGCTGAGTGAGGCGGCCACCGCTTTCCATCCATCGAGCCCGGCGACACGGCCGGCGCTGGCCATGATGATGAACTTGCTGCCGATGATGCCGTTCAGATCGATGGCTTTAGCGAGGTTCTCCGGTGCGAGGCTGCGGGCGCCGTTGTGAGTGGAGAAGCAGCGGATCCCGGAGTCGTCGAGCAGCTTGCGAACGTCCCGCGCATACCCGGCAGTCCAGTCGAAATAGGGGGCATAGAATTCCACGCCGGCGTATCCCATTTTCGCGACCGCACGAACCGTGGCGAACAGATCTTTCTTGAGTTCTTCTCGTACGGAAAACAGTTCCAACCCGATCGGTGGCCGGCTGCCGGCGGAGAAGGCAGGGAGCGCGGCGGCTGCGGGGACAGTCATAGCCAGGACGTCACGGCGGGAAGGCTTCATATGGTCATGACGATAACACAAGCCGCCCCGGCGCGCCGGACCGATTCAGACGCGGTCGTTATCAGGCCTCCACGACTTCACTGCTCGCTTGATCGCATCGAGCGGCATGGATTCGGCGGCGGCGCGAGCAGCGAGGGCGGGAAATTCGGTATCCGGCGCGAAGCGAAGACCCACGATTTGGCCCTGGGTGAGGCGAGGGTCAAGCAGTTTGCCGGTGAGAACGAAATGACGGAGGTTTTCCTCGGCGCGGATCGCCCGGTCCTGGGCCTTGAGCGCAAAAATCCGCGCAAACAGGGCGATCGCAATCGCCGCCCCCGCTAGCACCAGAATCAGCGACGCGCTGTAGAGCCGCTGATGGTCGTTCAGGGACTCATACAAATTCACACACGCTCCTATAAAACTGAGCGCGAGGATAGGCAAAAGGATCTTGTGGTAACCGGTGACGAGGCGTGCGTGATTGTTGTAGTTCTGGGATTCCATGGCTCGAATGATAGCAGTTCAAGTCAGGCGGGGTAGTGGCTGGGCACCGCCAATAGGACGTACACCTGATTCGTTCCAGTACCTACTTACTCCTGTATTAGTACTTTTTACTCAATTGTCTTCCGGGTTCGCGCATTCCCTGTTCGCGGCCTGATTCGGCCTTGACATCCACTACATTTGCCCGGATACTGCCATTAACTGCCCGTTGTTACGAAGGGCGATAAGCGGAGAAGATTTGGACGTACCCATTCTGGGGCGTCAAGAGGGTTCATGTTCGATCGGAGCAAATTTCCCTGGTTCGCATTACGGGTACGATCACGGCATGAAAAGGTTGCTGGAACCTTACTCGAGAGCCGGGGTTACGAACCCTTCGTGCCGCTGTATAAGAGTCGGCGGAAGTGGACGGACCGTATCAAGGCGGTGGACTTACCGCTGTTTCCGGGATATGTGTTTTGCCGATTTAATCCAGCCACCCGTGCCGGCGTGCTGATGACGCCAAGCGTTGTGGATATTGTCGCGTTTGGCCCTGAGTTTGCCGTGGTGGACGACAATGAGATCGACGCTTTGCGCCGAGTGTGTGAAAACGATCTGGATTGCGAACCCTGCGACCATGTTCTAACCGGGGAGACCGTGCGCATCGACGACGGACCTCTTGAAGGGCTTGAGGGTAAAGTGGTGGAAGTGAAACGTTCACTGCGGCTCGTGTTGTCGGTTACGCTACTGCAAAGGTCGGTTCTCGTTGAGATCGACCGGGCGTGGGTAACTCCCGTCGAATAACCGCGCCGCTGCCAACCACCCCCTATAGTTATCCGGGACGCTAGCGTGGCGTAAACTGTTGAGTGAGATGCCCCTGAACGAGCCCGGCGGAGACAACCCCGGCGAGTTTCCCTACACGCGCGGAATCTACGAGGAAATGTACCGGCGGCGCCTGTGGACCATGCGCCAATATGCCGGCTTCGGAACTCCGGAAGAAAGCAACGAGCGCTACCGCTACCTGCTTTCCCAAGGCATCACCGGACTCTCGGTGGCCTTCGATCTGCCTACACAGATGGGCATGGATTCCGATCATCCACTGGCGCACGGGGAAGTGGGCCGGGTTGGCGTGGCCATATGCTCGGCCGCAGGCATGGAGCGCCTTATGGCTGGCATCCGGCTGGACGAAATCACCACGTCGATGACCATCAATTCGACCGCGGCGATTCTCCTGGCCTTCTACGTCCTTGTCGCGGACCGCCAGGGGGCTAGCCGGCGGAAGCTGTCGGGCACCATCCAAAACGATCTGCTAAAGGAATACATCGCGCGCGGCACCCACATCTATCCGCCGCGGGCGGCGATGCGGATCATCACCGACGTGTTTGCGTGGACGGCCCACGAGCTGCCTCTGTGGAACAGTATCTCGATTAGCGGCTATCACATCCGGGAGGCAGGAGCATCGGCGGTGCAGGAAGTGGGATTCACGCTGGCCAATGCGATCGCCTATATTGAAGCGGCCCTCTCGGCCGGGCTCGAAATCGACGAATTCGCGCCGCGCCTCTCGTTCTTTTTTAATTCGTCGAGCGACGTGCTGGAGGAGGCCGCCAAGTTTCGCGCCGCCCGCCGTCTCTATGCGCGGATCATGCGGGACCGCTTCGGCGCACGGAATCCGCGTTCCGCCATGTTGCGCTTCCATACCCAGACATCCGGCGCATCGCTCACCGCGCAGCAGCCCGACAACAATTTGATTCGAGTGACCATGCAGGCGCTAGCGGCGGTGCTC
>JBGSME010001041.1:0-3447 GCA_041740335.1 Bryobacteraceae bacterium
GTGAACCCCCCATGCCATGTAAGTGCCCACGTAGTGTCCCTTGCCCTTGATGCCGTCGACGATCGTATAAACCTGTTTGAAAGGCAGGGGATTGGTCCGGCGGAACTGGGCATGGAAATAGGCTGCGTCTGGCGGCACCGCCGCTGCGGTGTAGTCAATCTGATAGTAGATCCTCATTGGGTGCTCGTCGAGATTCTGCAGCGTGATTCGAGCCCTCTTGCGGAAAGGCATGGGCCAATAGGAGTTGAAGGCGCTCCCCGGGTTCACGCAGACGGCGTGCGACGTGATGGGAGCGTACTTGCCCCAACCCATCCCGAAAAAGTCGCCTACCGGCACCTCCACGGAGGGGTCGCCTCGCCGTCCCAGTACATCCGGAGAATGGAGAACCGCCAGTTCCCCGTCGGCGTCATCCAGATGTGTTGAATGGCGCCCTGAGCCAGGATGTCGGCGAGCGTGAAGGTGGCGCCGGGTTCGATCACCACGAACGGATTGACTTTCCACCCTTGGCCGAGTTCCGAGGATGCCTCGGAAGCCGACCCCTCCGTCGCCATCGCACCTTTGCCCTTCTCGCCGGTAAAGTTCTCCGGACTGATGGAAAAGGTCCTCGCCTTCGAAACCCGATACAGGTTCTCCAGGCTGGACGTGAGTCCGCTGAAGCCTCCATCCTGCGCGGCCAGCGGGGTGAGGCCGCTTAGAATCACGATCAATAGCCCTTCCACCAGCAAGTTCATCGACGAGCCTCCTCTTCTGGTCCACCCATTCCGGCTAACCCAAGAGATGTCGCCTTCAGGGGCACGTGATAGTCCCAGCATCCTGGATTCCATCGGTCCGTGATGCTGGCGCTCGCGGCAAGCTCGCGATAGAGGGTGTTTGCTGGACCGTTAGGGGCAGGCCACGCAGAAAGATTGTTGATCGAGCGCGAAAACACGCAGGCCTAGCCCGCTTTTCTGCCTGTTGCAGGCTCGCGCGAGTAGTAGTGATGGAAAAAGGGTGGTGGGCCCGCCCAGACTCGAACTGGAGACCTCTACCGTGTCAAGGTAGCGCTCTAACCAACTGAGCTACGGGCCCGCGTGGTCCAACTTTTCAGTCTACCACGCGGGCCCGTACTGTGCGCTCCGCTCTTGCTTATTTATTCAGTTACATTTTTGCGGCGGCGCACGAGGCTGAGGACGACCAAGCCGGTTCCTACCAGCGCCAGTGACGCGGGTTCGGGGACGTCCGATGTCTCGAAGCGAATCGAGTCGAAGCCAATGTTGGAATCGGCATACCGGTGGTCGTTGTCATTCTCGATGAACTCGATCCGGCCGAGCAGCGTGCCGCCGGTGGCCACCACTCCGAAGAAGTCTGAGCCGCCTGACCAGCCGGCGCCGGAGGCGAGAACCGAACTGGCAGCCATGGAGCTGAACACCAGGTTGTTCGCGTCATCGAAAACACGGATATCGGTGAAGCTCGCTCCATCGGCCTGCTGCCAAAGAAGGTCGAGCCCGAACGCGGTCACTGGAGTGTGGAACACCAGCGTCAACGAATCTTCTTCCAGCGCCGCATTCGGACCGGGCGCCAACTGCGTCCCGCCCGGCGATAGGACGTTCGGTCCGCTCGTGGCGAACAGCCGGTTCAGGTTGATGTCGGCGGTGTTGGTGAAACCCGGTGTCGTCGCCGTATCCGCCGCGGCGACAACGATCAGCGGCGAGCCCGGGCCCTGAAACTCGATGCCCTGAATGGTCTGGCCCGTGATGTCGGTTCCTGCCGTGATGGAATCGAAATTGATGCTGCTCAGGGAACCGGTCGCGCCGTTGAAACCGGCTTGGTCCATAGAGAAGACCAACACTCCGGCGTTGGCGGGCGCCAGTGTCAGTGCCGCGGCGGCGAAGGCAGCCGCGAGTGTGTTTTTGATCGAGCTGAAATTCATGGTTGTTATCTCCGAGTTCTCTTCAACGATTGGAACGATGTGATTCGCGTCCTACGTCAGTTTTAAGGTCCCGGGCCGAACGCGGAAATGAGTGGAGAGTTGCAAAACTCGGTTCTAACCATCAGCCTGCCGGGAGAGGAGTACGCCTCTTGGGGGAGGGTTCTCCGGACCCTTTCCCAAGGCTTGCGGTATAGTGCGGCCATGCACCTCCGAACCTGGATCGCGATCTCGATATCCCTTGCCGGTACCGCTTTCGCGCAGACCGCCGCGGACCTGAACTTTCTCACCAACCACGTCGACGGACGCGAGCGCACGCAAATGCTTGCGAATTACCTGCGCCAAAAGGCCTTCGCGCAGCTTGACGCCCGCTCCGCCGAAGTGGTCCGGATCACCAATCAGGCAGCCATGGAAGCTCGCGGCCGCATGGTGCGCGCGAAGCTCATCGATCTGCTGGGCGGGCCCCTTCCCGCCAAAACTCCACTCAACGCCCGCGTCACCGGCCGGCTCGACTTTCCCGGCTACAGCATCGAGAAAGTGATCTTCGAAAGCCAACCTGGATTCCCCGTTACAGCGAGCCTGTATTTGCCGAAGTCCGGCGCCGCGCCGCATCCCGCGATCCTGTTCCCGCTCGGCCATGAACAGGGCGCCAAGGCCCATGAGGCGTGGCAGGCAGTGCTGGTCACTTTCGCGCGGCGTGGATATGTTTGCCTGGCGTGGGACACCATCGGACAGGGCGAGCGGATTCAGTTGTGGGATGAGGACTTCGGCGCGTCAAAGGTAGTGCGGTCGACCACCGAACATACCATCATCGGTCTCCAGACCCTGCTGGTTGGCGATCCCCTCGCGCGTTACACGATCTGGGATGGGGTCCGCGCGATGGACTATCTGTTGTCGCGTCCCGAGGTGGATCCGCGGCGAGTGGGCGTAACCGGCAATTCGGGAGGCGGCACGCACACGGCCTATCTGTCGGCCGTGGACGGCAGCCGTTTCGCCGCCGCCGCGCCATCCTGCTATCTCACCAGTTGGCGGCGGCTGCTGGTTACGATTGGCCCGCAGTATGCCGAACAGTGCCTGCCCGGATTTCTCGCCGCCGGCCTCGATCATCCCGATTTCGTGCTGGCGTTCGCGCCGAAACCGTACCAGATGCTCACCGCGATCCGCGACTTCTTTTCGATCGAAGGGGCACGCTCCACGGCCCAGGAGGTGTCGCGCATTTACGATTCGGCCGGCGCCGGCGATCGCTTCGGCAAGTTTGAAGCCGATGACGGTCATGGCTACACCAAGCCTCGCCGCGCGGAGGCGTACCGGTTCTTCAGCCGATGGCTGGAGGGCGCCGAAGATGCGCGTCCGGAAGACGATGTGGCCTATCTGCCGGAGCGAGAGCTGTGGTGTACGCCAACCGGGCAGGTGGCCACCGCGATTCCCGGCAGCGAGACAGTGTTCAGTCTCAACCAGAAGCGCCTGGCCGCGATTCGCAGGAGCGGCGCCACGCTGGCCGGCGTGCGCGCCTTTACCGGATACGCGCCGCGGCAACAAAC
>JBGSME010001042.1:0-5140 GCA_041740335.1 Bryobacteraceae bacterium
GCAGCGCCGCGGTATCTTCGATCTCGATCGGGTGAATGGCGTTCGCCTCCCCGCCTACATCCGCCTCGACCTCCGCGTTGACCGTATCTTCACCGTCCGCGACAAACCGCTGCTTGTATTCGCCGGCGCGCAGAACATACTAAACCGGGATAACATTGCCGGTTACACGTGGAATCGTCGCAGTAACCTGGAGCAAGTCAACACGCAACTTGGACTATTTCCGCTGATCGGAATGCAATGGCGTTTCTGACCGGTCGCGCTCGCCGTCTGGAAAGCGAATTGAAACGATCTGATAAACCGACGCGATCTGTCCGCCTGCAAATCCAAACCATTGAACCACCGCCGCCTCGTAGTGGCGCCCTTCCGGACGATAGAATCCCTCTTCGCGAAACCGCAGCACGAGTTGGTCGCCTTGTGCCGCCATTCGCTCCGGCGCCACCTTTTGTTCTTCCACTTGAGAGAAATTTCGGCTCACCGCCCCGAGAACTTCGTCAATTCCGCTCCAGTGCCCACTCCAGGGTGCGAATCCCTCGATCGTAAGCGTGGCGCCGGGTGCAACCAGACGCCGGAAGGCGTCGACGTCGCCGGCCGCTATGGCGCTGTACACCTCTTCGATCACCGTGGCGTTGGCTCGTTCGGCGGATTTTCCGAGGGCCAACGGATCTCCATCAGCGAAGAGTTCGTCCCAGGGAGCGCCCAGGATGCAAATCGAGGCCGGTTCCATGCGGATGATTGTAACAGCGTATCGCCGCACTTTGCCCCAGCACCGCTATACCGATTTCCTGCCTCGTGTTGACATTACCGGCTTCGCGCTGCATAATGACCAAACCTGGATGCTATTGCATTTAGGACACATCGGAGACAAGGAGAAACAATGGCAATTACTGTTCGAGCCACCAAGGCAGGCCGCCACGGCACCCCCGCCGTCCAGATTGCGTTTGAACCGGGCACCAAGCTCGACGATATTCTTGATGCGCAGAGAAAGGTCTTCGCCGACAAGGGCCTCGCCCGGAAAATCGGTCTGAAGTTCTGCCCAGGTTGCTACTCGGGTCTCGACCTTGACATCTTGCAGCAGTACGAGAACGTCGTCAACTTCTAGCTCGCGAATCGCATCCGGACCCAAACTCGGCGTCGGATTGTTATTCAATCCGGTCCTTCCGGGCTTCGTCGAGTCATACCCGGATTCATTCGACTACCTCGAAATCATTCCGGATCGCGAGTGGGCCGACCACGGCGTCAACGCTTCGCCGCGATACTCGCTCCCTTCGCGATCCCTTGATTTCTTCCGTAACGTCCGCCACGGCAAACCGCTCCTATGTCACGCCGTCGGCCTCTCCATCGGAAGCGCCGCTCTGTTCGACACCGGACACGTGGACCAGATCCGCCGCCTGCACCAGGATCTCGACTTTGCCTGGCACAGCGATCATCTTTCCTTCTCTCGCCTCCCGCTGCGCGATCACGAGATGCACACCGCCATCTCGCTGCCGGTGCCCTATGACGAGGATGTACTCGCCATGGTCGCCGATCGCGTCCGCCACATTCTTGCCGCTGTCCCCTGCCAGTTCCTGCTCGAAAACAACGTGCATTATATGGAGACGCCCCAGCAGGAACTCACCGAGCCCCAATTCCTCAATCGCCTCGCGAAAGATTCCGGCTGCGGTATTCTACTCGACCTCCATAACGTCTACGTCAACGCCCGGAATCACGGCTTTTCACCCGAATCCTTTCTTGCCGAACTCGACCTCTCCTCGGTCGTCGAACTGCACATCGCCGGCGGCAGTGACCTGCTCGGCATGTACACCGATTCCCATGCTGGTCCCGTCGCCGCACCCGTCTGGGATCTGCTCGAGGACACCCTGCGCGCCGCTCCCGGAATCCGCGCCGTGACCTTCGAATTTCACGAATCCTACTACCCGCTTCTGAAGGCCGCCGGTATTCGCGCTGAACTTGAGCGCGCCCGCAAGGTCTGGGAGCGATACGGCTGATCCACATGGCACTCGCCGTCTATCAGGAAGTTCTCTGCCGCATGGTCGCCGATTCGGAATATCGCGCCTTGATCGCAGCCAATCCCCTGGAAACTCTGCAAGCTCTCGATCTCACCGGGCTTGAACGTCTACGGCTCTCCACCATCGCCCGCCACCGGGGGCTGGCTGTCAGTGGGGCGATCCACCGCGCCAACCGCCTCCTGCCTCTCGACCATACCCTGCCATTCACCTGCTTCCTTCTCGGAACTCAACTGAGGAATCTGGTGGACCGCTATTGGAAAGAGCACCCCGCCGAGAATCTCCAGCTTCCCGCCGAGTGCGAACGGTTCGGTCAGTATCTCGCCGCCGCCATCACCGCCGGACGCGCAACAGGACCCTATCTTGCGGAAGTGCTCGCCTTCGAACGAGCTGCCACAGAGCTACGTTTCTTTGCCGACGACGGCGGTCCCCGCCGGGATCCGCGGAATTCCATGTCACGGGTGCGAGTGGTCCCCTTCCACCACCACCCCGTACCACTACTCGAAGCCCTTTCCCAGCGCCACCTACCGCCGCCAGATCTCGAAACGGGCGATTTTCAGCTACTCATCGATTGCCGGTCCGGCGAACCCGAGTTTCGATTGTTAGACGGCGATGCCGCAGCCGCGCTTCAGCAGGCCGCCGGGGCAAAGCGGTAAAACCCTCCTCGCCTGACCTTACCCGGCTAGCGGCGCCGCCACTGCCTCCCGAACCAAGCCAGCCTCCCGCCGCGCGCTCTCCTCCAGATAATCCACCCCTCGCGGCGTAATCGAAAACCGGCCGTCGTCGGTTCGAACCATCAGATTGTTTTCGCGCAGATACCACATCGCAAACTCGAGGTCGTCCCGCGAACACTCCAATCCGTCCTCAAAATCGTTGATCGCCAACAAAGGCTGCCGAGGTGACTTCCGCCGCTTGTTCATCAGCATTAACAAAAGCCCCTGCTTCCGCGACCGCTCCGCGTCGAGATCGTTCAAGGCTCGCGCCAGATCCAGAATCGACGACCGCGTGCCACCCATCGATTCTCGCTTCACATCGTAGGCCGCGCGCCGCGTTTCATCCCCCAACGCCTTGTACGCTTCGTCTACCAGCTTGAATTGTTCCTCGTTCCCGGTCTCTGGATTCTTCGGGTGAAACCGCTGCGCCAGAATGCGATACGCCTTCGTGATCATGTCCTGATCGGCCGAAACACTCAATTGGAGAACTTCGTAGTAATCCGGCGCCCCCCCCCGCGACTGGGCCTTCTTACGCCGCGTCGTTCCTACCTGCGGGATCAGCGGATCTACAAACTCCACCCCCGCGCGATACACCCCCGCAGACCGCATGCGGCACCACGCGATCCGTCCCTGAACCTGGATCTCCATCCCTCGCCCACGGCTCAGCATGTCCCCAAACACCAGTACCCGCGCCCCCGTCTCTACCGGCGTCGTCACTTCCAATCCGCACCCGTTCTCGTGCAGATCCACCAGCTTCGAAGGGATAATACTCGTGTCCCCGGTCCGCAATTGATAGCGGATCTGAAGCTCAATGGAAGCCTTCGCCTTTCGGGACTTCTTGCGACGTTCCTGATCGGAGGATGCCATGGATACATCTATCACATCGTCCTCAACTCGCCGCGGCATTAGATCCACCTCCCGTTATACGGCCCCACGCCAGCTCAAATCCCGGAAGCCGCGGGCAATAACCTGTCATTTCGCAACCACTTTGACCCGCTTACCTCTGCATGATCCACTCCCTTCACCGTGATCATCAACTTGCCGTTGTCCGTCCGTGAGACCAAACCCTGCTCCCGCAGGTACCATAGGCTGAAGTCCAAATGCTCGCGCGGTACCCCAAGCACGTCCTCCAATTCAATGATGCTCACCCCCGGCGCTTCGGGAGAATTCCGCCGGCGTGTGTAGACTAACCCCAGAATTCCATCTCGCTTCGCCTTTTCTACGTCCACCCCGTTCGACGCCTGCCCCTGATCAAAGATCCGCCATTTCAGCCGCTTCACCTTCCCATGCTTGGCATCGTACGCCGCCCGCTGCTCCGGATCCGCCAGCGTCCGGTACGCCTCCAACACCCGCCGGAACACCTGCGCATCCCCAGTCTCCTGATTGTCCGGATGATACCGCTGCGCCAGGATCCGGTAAACCCTCTGCACCGTATCCTGATCCGCGTTCGGACTCAGTTGCAGCAGTTCGTAGTAATCGTCAATATCCTCCAGCCGCTGCCGTTCCGCTTCTTTCTTCTCTTCCTCACCCAAATCCAGCGGATCCGCAAACGGGATCCCCGCACGGAAAAGCCGCTGGTCCGCCGGCCGGCACCACGCCACCATCCCCCGCACCGCCTGCGTCTCCCCCTTTACCCCAAACTTCCCTTCCACCGTTACAGGCATTCCCATCGGCAGTTCCACGGGCACAACCAGCCCGCATCCCTCGTCGTGCAAGTCAATCAACTTCGCTACGATCGATTGCGGAACCCCAGGCCGCATCTGATAGTGCAGCTCTACCCGCTGCATCTCGGTGCTCACAACGCGCGTGCTGCCCCTTCGTTCGGTTACCGTTGCCATAGTTGTCCCAAGTGCTCATATCGGCGAAACGGTAGCGGATTTGAGCCGCCACTCCCTTCGAATACTTGTGAGAACCTGTAAGGAAACATGCACATCCCCTCCAAAGTTGCTCTCGTCACCGGCGCAGCATCCGGTCTCGGCGCCGCTTGCGCTCGCGCCCTCCACCTCGCCGGCGCATCCGTCGTCATCGCCGACCGTGACCGCGCCGCCGGAATCGCCCAAGCCGCCTCCATCTCCCCCAATGTCCTCTTCCTCGAAACCGACATCACTAACGCCGGCTCCGTGCAATCCGCCATTCACTTCACTCGCGAGCGCTTCTCCCGCCTCGATATCCTCGTTCACTGCGCCGGCATCGCACCCCCCGGCCGCATCCTCTCCAAAGACGGCCCGCTCCCCCTCGACGACTTTGCCCGCGTCGTCACCGTCAACCTCATCGGGTCCTTCAACACCGCCCGCCTCGCCGCCGCCGCCATGGCCGAAAACCCGCCCGACTCTTCCGGCGAGCGCGGCGTCATCCTCCTCACTTCCTCCATCGCCGCCTTCGAAGGCCAAATTGGCCAGTGCGCCTACGCCGCCTCCAAAGCCG
>JBGSME010001043.1:0-6323 GCA_041740335.1 Bryobacteraceae bacterium
CGATTGTTTTGTCCTGCCGCTCAAGGAGGAGACGATGCGCGGTCTCGCGGTGCCAGCCGTTGTCGTGTTCGAGCAGCGATGCGAGTTCGGCGGACGGCATGGCCCCGAGGTTGACGGTGAGCGAACGTTTGTTGCGGGGGGTGTTCGCCGCGATGCGATAGATGCGGCCCATCTTGTCGCCGTTATAGAAATCGAGTTTCTTGCGCAGTTCGTCGGGAATGGAAACCGGCGTTTCGATGACCTCGCGCTGCATGTCCATCACGTAGAGATTGCCGTCGGGAGCGTTGGCGAAGTTCGTGGGCCGGAACCACGAATCGGTGGAAGCCAAGAACTCAACGCCTTCGCGTGCCGGACGAGCGCGGAAGGTGGCTCCTTCCGGTGTAACCAGATCGCGCCGGACCAGATTCGCGCTGACGTCGCCGGTGAAGATGGAGCCCTTATGGTCAGCGGGCCAAGCGTCACCGTTATACATGGTGCTGCCGGCTGCGCCGGTGATGTAGCCGGCGGCGTGTTCGATCCGCCCGGTCTTCAATTCGTCGTAGCGTTGTTGGCGCAGCCGAGTCCGAATGGCGCGCCACTCGGGGACGGGCGTGAGAGGGAACATGCGCCGGTCATGCTCAAAGTAGACATCCTGCATGGTGGTGGGCACTTCCATCAGCGGCGCGCGGGCCAAGTAGTTGTGCGGTAACACGACGTGGCGCAGGTGGACGGTGTTTTGCGAGATGAAGCGGTTGCCAAAATCGTCGAATGTAGCTCCGTACTGCGCCGTTCCGGACACAGGTTCAAAGAGGCCCTTCACGGGGTGATACCGGAAATCGGAACCGCGGAGTTGGATTGCCGGGTGATTGGGATGCTTCGGCGACTTCACCAAGCCCGCGTTGCCGGTGTTGGAAAAATAGATCCAGTTGTCGACGCCGAAGCGCGGGTTGGATATCTGGGCTTCGGGATTGCCGTGAAAGAATCCCGTGAACCAGACTTCGCGCAGGTCGGCCTTGCCGTCGCCATTGGTGTCCTTCATGTAGAGGATTTCGGGCGAGACCGGAACGATCAGGCCACCGTTCCAAGGAATGAGTCCGGAGCAGTGCATCACGTTCTCGGCGAACACGGTGGACTTGTCGGCGCGGCCGTCGCCGTCGGTATCTTCGAGCATAAGAATGCGACCACGAGCGGGTTTACCTGGGGGAGGATCGTCGGGAAGGTCATGCATTTCGGCGACGAAGGCGCGGCCGCGGTCGTCGAAGACCATGTCGACGGGGTCCGCGATGGCGGGTTCCACGGCGAAGGGCTCGGCGTGGAAGTCCTCACTGAAGCGGAGGGATTGGAGGGCGGCGCTTGGGTTAAGGCCGCCGGTTTTGGATTCCTGGGAGCAGGCGATGGTGAGGGCGAGTAACAGGGCTAGGACGATGCGCGGCACATCCTCTATGCTATCCCGGGCGGAGTGCGAAAGGTTAACTCTAACGGGACGGTAACCGGTTGCTCAGTTTGGCCGTATAATGATGGCAGCAGCTTCAGGCTGCTTAACATTTTTCAAGGGGTCTATAGGTTATGCGAAGGATTGCAGCATTGCTGTGCTTCGCCGCTCTGTCGAGCCTTCCCTTGTTTTCGCAGACGTTTGGCGAAATCACAGGAGAAGTGCGCGATTCCAGTGGCGCGGTTATCGGTGGGGCCAGAGTTGTCCTCACCAACGTGGGCACGAACGCCACCCGCGAATCCGTATCCAACGACGCCGGGATATTCAGTTTTCCGTCACTGCCTCCCGCCGTCTACAACATGCGCGTCGAAAAAGAAGGCTTTAAGGCCGCCGGGCGCACCCAGATCGAACTGCAGGTGGAGCAGCGAGCCCGCATCGACATCTCGCTTGAAGTCGGGGCGGTAAGCGAGTCCGTGGAGGTGTCGGCACAGGGCGCGGTGCTGACGAGTGAGAACGCCACCATCGGTACGGTTATCGAGAACAAGCGCATCATTGAACTGCCGTTGAACGGCCGTAACTTTCTGCAGCTAGTTTCGCTAGCGCCGAACGTGAGTTTCGGGTTCCCGAGCGCCGGGCAAGCCGGTTCGCGGCAGGGCGGAATCCGCAGCGATCAGAGTATCTCGGTGGCGGGGCAACGGGCCCAGTACAACCGCTACACGCTCGATGGCGTGGAGAATACGGATCCGAACTTCAACACGTTTGTCGTGCTGCCGAGCGTCGACGCGCTGCAGGAATTCAAGGTTCAGTCCGGGGTGTACCCGGCGGAGTTTGGGCGCGGCTCGACGCAGATCAACGTATTGACCAAGAGCGGATCGAACGCCTATCATGGCACGGCGTTCTATTTTTTGCGCAACGATAAGCTGGACGCGAAGAACTATGCGTTCACCGCGGCCCGGCCGCCGAAAGATCCTTTCAAGTGGAACCAGTTCGGTTTCACGCTGGGTGGCCCGATCTCGATCCCGAAAGTGGTTGACGGGAAGAATCGCCTGTTCTTCATGACCAACTACGAGTGGTTCCGCCAGCGGCGCAACGTGCAAGGGGTGAACAGCCTTCCGTCGGCGGCGATGCAGGGCGGCAACTTCAGCGAACTGCCTTTCGGCACGCAGGGAATTTTCGATCCGGCGACCAAGACGCGATCGGGGAATACGGTGACGGCGACGGCATTCCCGGGCAATGTGATCCCTGCGTCGCGGATTGCGTCCACGTCCAAGACACTGCTTGAGTTTCTGCCAATCCCCAACCTGCCGGGTGCGCTGCGGAACAACTATGTGAATTCGCAGGGCCGGCCGATCAATCGGGACCAGTTCATCGGACGCTTCGACGTGGTGGAGAGTTCGAACTCGCAGTGGAGCGGCCGCTATAGCTGGGGCGACGAGAATCAGTTGACGGAGGCTTTGAAGCTAAATGGCACCCAGATCGTCACCAACTTCAAGCAGTACATGGTCTCCAATACGCGGGTACTTTCGTCCTCGCTGGTGAACGAGACGCGCTTCGGCCTTACGAACTTCTACAACACCAACGGTACCCAGCTTGCGTTCGCGCGCGACGTGGTGGGCGAACTGAAGGTTCCGGGTTTGAATTCCGGTCCGCCGGTACAGTGGGGCATCCCGAATGTTTCTCTCTCCGGTGTTTACTCGGGGTTCGGCAATGATTCGGAAGGTCCGTATGAGAACAACAACCGGTCGATCCAGTTCATCAATAACCTCTCCTGGATCCGCGGCAAGCATTCGCTGAAGTTCGGCGGCGAGGTTCGCCAGGATAGCTACAACCAAGTGGGCAACCAGTTCGCGCGCGGCCAGTTTACCTTTACCCGCAATGCCACGCAGAATCTGAGTACCAGCGGGACAACCGGCGATCCATTCGCGGACTTCCTGCTGGGAGAAACCTTCCAGGCCGAGGCCGCGGTTTCGATCGCCTCGGCAAAATTCCGGTCGACGGGCTTCGCGGCCTACTTTGACGATATCTGGAAAATCAGCCGCAAAGTGACCCTCAACTTCGGGCTTCGGTATGAATTCACGCCCCCGTGGAAGGATCAAACCGGAAAGCTGTTCAATGGCATCGTGCCGAACGATCTACGCGCGGAGAGCGTGGCGGACCGGAGCCTGTACCCGTACTTCATGCGTCAGGGCGCCGCGAGCCAGGATCCGTACAACGGGATCGCGCTGCGTTGGGTAGATGTGGATGTACGCCAGACCGGAGCGCTGGGCGACCGGCTGGTTAGCATCGACAAGAACGACTTCGCGCCGCGCTTCGGGATGACATGGGCGCCCACCGAAAAGTGGGTGTTCCGTGGCGGTACCGGGGTTTTCTATTCTCAGGACACCGGTAACCCGCGGTTCGATATGGCCCGCAACCTGGCCGGCCGTACGCGATTCAATTCCAACGCTCAGATTCCGGATCTGACGTGGGGCAATTCGTTCGCGAGCCTTTCGGGCGCAGTGGCGCAAGTGACGCGGCCCTATACGTTCGCTAACCCGTATGACCGCCGCACGCCGTACACCATCCAAGCGATGGCGAACGTGCAGCGCGAGCTTTCGGGCGGCACACTGGTCGAGGTCGGGTACCTCGGATCGGTGAGCCATCGGCTGGAAGCGCTGCGCGCGGTGAACGAAGCGATCCCTGCGAACCCGACCACGGACCGGCGTCCGGTGTGGGAGCGGTCTCCGTTCCCGAACTTCGGACGCATCCAATTGGTTGACAACGGCGGCAGTGGCAACTACCATTCGCTGGCCGCGAAGTTCACCAAGCGGTACTCGAACGGCATCACGTACCTGATGAGCTACACGTGGGCGAAGTCGATCGACAACGCCACGGCGATCCGCAATCAGGGCGGCGACACGTTGTTCCCGCAGAACAGCTACTGCCGCGCTTGCGAGCGCGCGCGATCGAGCCACGACGTCCGGCAGCGGTTCGTGACCAGCGCTCTGTGGGACGTGCCATTCGGCAAGGGCCGGAAGCACAACATCGACAGCGCGTTGGCGAACGGGATTATCGGCGGCTGGCAGGTGGGCTCCATCATCACTCTGCAATCCGGCTTCCCGATTACGGTCACCAACGGACTGGACAACTCAAATGTGGCCGGGTTCTTTGACCGTCCCGACTCCACCGGAGTCGACGCGGCGTTGTCCGGCAGTGAGCGCACGTCCAGCCGCTTCTTCAATACCTCGGCGTTCGTGCAAAACGCGCGCGGCAGCTTCGGCAACGTCGGGCGCAATACGCTGAGTTCGCCGGGGATCGTCAACTGGGACTTTTCTCTTCTGAAGAACTTCAACATTCCAAAAGAAGGGCATAGCCTCCAGTTCCGGTTCGAGGCGTTCAACACCCCGAATCATCCGATTTTGGGCAACCCGAACACCAATATCGCCAGCGGCGGTTTTGGCCAGATCTCCGGTACCCGGACGAACATGCGCCAGTTGCAGTTCGCTCTGAAGTACCTGTTTTAGACCTGTTGTTTCGAAAGCCCCGGCCCGACGCCATTACGGCTCGGACCGGGGCTTTTTTTTGCTACCTTGAAATTATGAGCACACAGGGGCCGCTGGCCAACGTGGAGGAGTGGGACGATCATGTGCGGGCGCGTTACCGCACGGACCGCAAAGAGGAGGAGTTTCGCGTTTTTGACGAGACGTCACCGGAGGTGGTGAAGGAGTTCTACAGGCTCAATCACACCAACCAGACGGTCGCGTTCGTCGAGGCCAAGCATCGCGAGTATCTGCCGCTTCGTCGTGCCAAGATGGGCGTTTGGGAAGCGATGGAGCGGTTAAACGCGCTGGTGGACGATAGCGATCCCGACACGGACCTTTCGCAGATCGAGCACAATCTGCAAGCGGCCGAGGCGATCCGCCGGGCGGGCCATCCAAGATGGATGATCGCCACGGGATTCGTTCATGACCTGGGCAAGGTGCTCTGCCTGTGGGATGAACCGCAATGGGCGGTTGTGGGCGATACGTTTCCGGTGGGTTGCGCGTGGTCCGACAAGATCGTGTTTCCACAATATTTCGCGGACAATCCGGATAGGGCGGTGCCGGAGTATCAGACCTCGGCCGGGATCTATCGCGAGGGAGCGGGGCTCGCGCAGGTGAAGATGTCGTGGGGACACGACGAGTATCTGTATCACGTGACGAAGCCATATTTACCGGAGCCGGCACAGTACATGATCCGGTATCACTCTTTCTATCCGGGGCATCGCGAGGGCGGCTACCAGCATCTGATGAACGATCACGACCGGGCGATGTTTGAATGGGTACGGACGTTCAACCCGTTCGATCTCTATTCGAAGAGCGACACCAAGCCCGATCTCGACGAGCTGCGCCCCTACTACGAGGACTTGGTGGCGGAGTTCTTTCCGGCGGAACTGGATTGGTAGGCGAGCCGTCCGCCTAGTACGGCCAGCGGGATGGGGACGAGCAGCCCAAGTATGGCCATCCAGAGCGGATAGGATGCGGTGAAGATTCCGTAGGCGCCGACAATCAGCATGATCCCGCCGACGGCAAGTGCCGCGATGTTGCGTGCGGAGCGGGCGATCCAGCCGGCGATCCAGCCACCGACGAAACTACCGGTTGCCCACGACAGCACAAGAAAGATCATGGAGCCGAGTGGAATTTGCGGTAGGAAGCGGGCGAGCAGATCCGGGTCCGCAATGTCGAGCCCTGGCGGCGGCGGGAAGATGGCGTGGCCGATGCCTTCGACGATTGATTCGGCGACGATGCCAAGCAAGACACCAGCGAGAACGGCGGCGAACGCGCGCAGCGTCATACGGCGGGAGTTCTGAGACGGGCGCCGATCCACGCCATTGGAAGCGGGAGCAGCAGCCCGAGCGCAGCCATCCAAACCGGATGGGGGATCGCGAAGAGCG
>JBGSME010001044.1:0-2886 GCA_041740335.1 Bryobacteraceae bacterium
GCCAGTCGAGCAGTTCCGGATGCGTCGGCCATTCCCCCTGCGACCCTAGATCCTCCAGCACTTTCGACAAACCCGTGCCAAACAACTGCCGCCACGTCCTGTTCACATAAGTCCGCGCCGTGAGCGGATTCTTCTTGTCCACCAGCCAATTGGCCAAGTCCAGCCGATTGGCCCGCCGGCCGGCCGTCGGAAGCTTTCCAAGAAACGCCGGAATCGCCGGGTCTACCTCGGCGCCGGATTCGTCCATGAAATTGCCGCGCGCCAGGATACGCGTCGGTTCCGGGTCAACCGCTACCGTCGCCAGCACGCGAGGAATTTCCTCACGAACCCGCACAAGCTCCGATTCCGCCTGCATCCGGCTCACCCACGCGGCCTCCAACATCGGATGAGTCTCGTCGATCAAGTCGCCGGCCAACTCCCATTGCGCGTCGGTTCGATCGGCCGCCGCTGTCTCGAGCGCTTTCACCAACTCGGGCGAAAAGCCGGTCACCGTCGGCTTGGCCTCGCGATCCGCCACCGGCTGTGCAACACGGTCCCGCGCCAGCGCAATCCGGAAGCGTCCCGGATGCGCACGGCGAAACTTCGAGTCATTGCGCACCACCACCGTAACTACCGTGGCCTCGGTGGTCTTCAACGGCTGGGCAAAATCGAGCGCGAGAAATGCAGTTCGAAACGTCCGATACGTCGCCGCTCCCCAGGCGGTATTCGGATCGTCGTCGATCGCCCCCCAGGGCGTGAGTCCCGCGTCCCAAAAAGTCAGATTGCTCCGGGCCCGATCGAACCGCAGCCTGGTCTTGCCGGCCAGCGCCTCAACGCCCGATACGACAAGTCGATCCGATCCGCGCGCCAGCCGCGCTCCCGGCAATCGGTCGTCCGAGATTACCTCCAGCCCAAGTGAAGCCCACGTTCCCGCCCCCGGCCGGATCTCCACGGTGTATGCCTCGCGATCGGGCACCGCTCCATCGGCCACAATCATGCCATTGCCCGCCTGGGCCTCGCTGATCACGCTTCCCCCACGGTCAAACACACCCATCACCGGCTCATCGTTGTAGATCGTCATCGACGCCCCGCCGCGCGATGTCGCGCGCACCGGACGCTGAACGCTCCAATCGAGGCCCCCCCGCCGGTATCGGGCAAGCAGTTCCTTCTCCCATTCGAACGCTTTCTCGGTTCCGAGCGCCGCACGCTTCGCATCGAGAGCCTTCTTCTGCTCCGCGGCGCGATTCTGCATCGCCTGCCATTGCCCTCTCGACGCGTCGTCGAAAAGCATCAGTTGATCGCCCCACGCCTTCGGTCCTTGATCGGGCACGAGCCCTGTCTCGCGGATGTCGGCGAAGAACGCCTTCATCGAATAAAAGTCCCGGGCAAGAAACGGATCGAACTTATGGTCGTGGCATTCGGCGCAACCCATCGTCGATCCCAACCACACCGAACTCACCGTGCGCACGCGATCGGCGCCGTACTTGGCCAGATACTCTTTCGGCTGCAAGCCGCCTTCGGCCGACGTCCTCGTCAGACGATTGAAGGCCGAGGCTGTGCGCGTCCGGTCATCGGCGTCCGGCAGCAGATCTCCCGCGAACTGCTCGCGCGTGAATTGATCGAACGGAATATTGTCGCGAAAGCTGCGCAGCACATAGTCGCGATACGGCCATGCCGGAAACGCATTGTCGCCGTGGAATCCGCACGTATCGGCATAACGAACCGCGTCCAGCCACAACATCGCTTGTTTTTCGGCATAGCGCGGAGATGCCAACAGCCGTTCCACCACAGCCGCATAGGCATCGGGCGACCCGTCTTTCTCGAACGCCTCTACATCCTCCGGTGTCGGCGGGAGTCCAGTGAGATCGAGCGTCACGCGACGCAGCAGCGTTCGCTTGTCGGCCTCCGGCGAAGGAGCAAGTCCGCTTGCCGCCAACCGGCTCTGCACGAATGCGTCAACCGGATTTCGCGCCAGCGCCTTCCATTTCGCCTCCGGCACTCCCGGCCGCTCCACCGCTTGATAGGCCCAGTGGCCTTCGTAGACAGCGCCATCCTTCACCCATTGCCGGATCGTCTCCCGCTGTTCCGCCGTCAGTTCCTTGTGGGCGCTCTTCGGCGGCATCAGCAAAGCCGGATTCTCGCTGAAAATCCGCTTCACCACCAGACTCGAGTCCGGGTCGCCTGGCACGATCGCTGCCATGCCATTGCGCCTCGGCTTTACCGCTTCGTCCCGTAGATCCAGACGGAGGTTCGCCATCCGCGCATTCTTGTCCGGGCCGTGGCAGCGGAAACACGTATCCGCCATGATCGGCCGGATGTCACGATTGAAGCTGACCGCGGCCCCCAACGGCGCCGCGCTGAATGCAATCGACAGAATGACTGTGGAGCAGAGTTTCGGACGAACAGACATAGTGGACCTATAGTCATCATATTCACTCACACCCTGTCGCCGCTGTCCGATGGGTACGCGACACGAAAGTGGAACTCACGCGAGATCCTGACGGCTTCAGCCGCCGAGCGTACCACTTACGCTCAGATTTCCTCGGCTCGCCCGCATTCGCACCAATCTACCGCTCTCATTCCGAACACCCCTGTCCGGTATCCTCGAATGATGATAGTTCTTGTCGCGGTTCTGCTCGCCGGCGCTGCCGCGGCTCAGGACGCGCCAGGCCTGATCGCCACCTATCGCGACGCCAACACTCGAGTAGAGGTGGTGGTCCGCACGCCAAACTTCTTCCTGGATCCCGGTGAATCCATTCACCCCGCTATCGACCCCACCTTCCGCGTTCAATGGGCCGGCTCAATCACCATTCTCGAAACCGGCGACTACGAGTTCCATCCAGCGGTAACGATCGGCGGCGTCTCTGGAACGAAGTTCTCCCTTGCGGCCGGCAAACGAACCTTCGC
>JBGSME010001045.1:0-5783 GCA_041740335.1 Bryobacteraceae bacterium
TGCGCCAACTCCTGCTCGTCGTCGTAATTTTTCACGGACTCCGTCACGCCAAAATATCCTTCACCACATGCCCCGACACGTCCGTCAACCGGAAGTCGCGCCCCTGGGTGCGCACCGTCAGCTTCGTATGATCGACCCCCAGCAAATGCAACATCGTCGCGTGGAGGTCGTGGACCTCAACGACATCCTGCACCGGCGAGAAACCAATCTCGTCGGTCTCGCCGATCACTTGGCCACCCTTCACGCCGCCGCCGGCCAGCCATGACGAGTACGCGTCGATGTGGTGGTTGCGCCCGATGGCCGCGCCGGCGTCTCCGTCGCTGATGGGCGTGCGTCCGAACTCGCCGCCCCAGATCACCAACGTCTGGTCCAGCAGGCCGCGCTGCTTGAGATCCCGCACCAATGCGGCAGAGGGGCGGTCGACTTCACCGCAGCGGAGCGGCAGGTTTTTTTTGATGTTCGCGTGATGATCCCAATCGGTGTGATAAACCTGCACGCAACGCACGCCGCGTTCGATCAGCCGCCGCGCGAGCAGGCAGTTATTGGCGAACGAATTCTTTCCCGGTTCAGCGCCATACGCCTCGATGGTGTCCCTGGATTCACCGGCGAGGTTCATCAGCTCGGGGCCGCTGGTCTGCATGCGGAACGCGGTTTCGTAAGAGGCGATGCGGGTGGCGATTTCATCATCGCCAGTCTCCGCGAAGCGCATTTCATTCAGGTCGCGGATCGCGTTCCGCGCACGGTCCTGGCGGTCCGGCGTTACACCGGGTTGGCTGGCGAGGTTGAAAACAGGCTCGGCGCCCGGCAGGAACGGCACGCCCTGATAGGCGCTCGGCAGAAAACCGCTGCCCCAGATCAATGGTCCGTTGCGCGGACCGCGCGGCCCGCTTTGCAGCGTCACGAAGCCTGGGAGATTTTCCGATTCGCTGCCGAGGCCATAGGTGATCCAGGCGCCCATGCTCGGCCGTCCGCCGATCACGGAACCGGTGTGCGAAAAGATCTTCGCCGGGGCGTGGTTGAAATTCACCGCGCGCATCGTGTTGATGATGGCGATGTCGTCCACCGCGGCCGCGGTGTGCGGAAGTAGTTCCGAAATCCACGCGCCGCTTTGTCCATGCTGCGCGTACTTCCAAGGGGAGCCGAGCATTTTCTGGCGCGCCATGCGCTCCATAAAGGCAAAGCGCTTGCCCTTCATCAATGACTCCGGCGGTTGCTGCCCGCTCAATTTGTCGAGCACCGGTTTATGCACGAACATGTCCAGGTGGCTCGGACCGCCGGCCATGAATAGATAGATGACCGACTTTGCCTTTGGCTCGAAATGCGGTTTTTTCGGAGCCATAGGGTTACTCGCCCCAGCGTTCATACCGCGGGCGAGCAAAGATCCGAGGGCGATGCGTCCGAGGCCCAGGCCGCACTTGTGGAAGAAATGCCTTCTTGTTTCCGCGAGCGTGAACTGATCGTCGAGCGTCATGAAAGTTACTCTCTGGTGATGAACTCGTCGGTATTGAACAACACGCGTGAAAGCGCCGTCCACGCGGCTAACTCTACCGGATCGCTGCCTTCGGGCGTATTCGTTCCGATCAGTTTGCCGGCCTCCTCCGGATGCGTCCGCAGCGCGTCGATTTCTGAGGCGAGCAATTCGCGAAGGCGGCGCATCTCGGCCGGGGACGGTGGCCGCGACAAGCTCAGTTCGTATGCGCGGCGAATACGCGCTTCGCCGCCTCGCGGGGCTTCCGACACAAGCCGTGCCGCGAACCGTCGGGCGAATTCATGAAACGCTACCTCGTTCAGTAACGCCAACGCCTGCAGCGGCGTGTTGGAACGAGTGCGGCGCGTGCAGGTAGTCATCGTGTTCGGAGCGTCGAACACCACCAACGCCGGGTTTGGTGTTACCCGCCAGAAGAATGTGTACATGCCCCGGCGGTAACGGTCCGGACCCGTGGAGGCCTTCCATGTCTTCTGCACCTGGCTTGCTTGCATGGCCGCTTCGGGCTGCGGCGGGTAGACGCTTGGACCGCCGATCTTCGGCGTTAGCAACCCGCTCGCTGTGAGTGCGGCGTCGCGCACGATCTCCGCATCCAGCCGCAAGCGGGCTTGGCGCGCGAGGAGAAGGTTGCCAGGATCGGATTCCTTGAGATCGTCGCGCACTTTGGATGACTGTCGATATACCGCGGACGTGGTGATCAGCCGATGAATCGCTTTCTGACTCCAGCCACTTTTCACAAACTCGACCGCCAGCCAGTCGAGCAGTTCAGGGTGAGTCGGCGGCGAACCCTGCGTGCCGAAGTCGTTCTCGGTCTCAACAAGCCCGCGCCCGAAGTAGTCCTGCCAAATGCGATTCACGGTTACACGGGCCAGCAGGGGATTCGCCGGGTCGACGATCCAGCGCGCCAGGTCCAGCCGCGTAGCGTTGGCGCCGGAAGGGAACGGATTCAGAAACGACGGCGTACCCGGATCGACACGCTCGCCCTTGCTCAGGAAATCGCCTCCGAGGAATACGTGCGTGTCGCGGCGGGGTAGTAACTCCCGCATGATCATCGAAGACTCGAATCGCGGGATCTGTTCCACTATCTTCTTGATTTCGCCGTCGATTTCCTTGAAGCGCAGGTCGTCTTTCTTCGCCGTGTTCTCATCCTTTATTCGTGCGGATTCGTCCTGCAGCTTGTAGTAACGGGCGACTAACTCGTCGCGTCGCCGGATCTCTTCCGCCGGCGCCAGTTCGAGTAGCGGCGCATGCACCTGATGGAGGTTGTGGATTCGCGCGTCGTAACGCGGGCGATCGTTGCCCCATTCGTCCGCGGTATTGAAGAAAGCGAAGAACTGGTAGTACTCGCGATGGGAAATGGGGTCGAACTTATGATCATGGCAACGGGCGCAGCCGACCGAGAGTCCCAGGAATACGGTTCCCGTCGTGTCGACGCGGTCAAACACCGCCTCCACCCGATACTGCTCCCGGTCCGTGCCCGCTTCGATCTGGATCATCGAGTTGCGGTGGAAGCCTGTAGCGATCAGTTGATCGTTCGTGGGATTCGGGAGCAGGTCGCCGGCGAGTTGCTCAACCACGAATCGATCGAACCGCATGTCGCTGTTGAGAGCGTTGATCACCCAGTCACGGTAACGCCAGATTTGGCGGGGTTCGTCGCGGCTGCCGGCGTCGGAATCGGCGTAGCGGGCATAGTCAAGCCAGCGCCGGCCCCAACGCTCGCCGTAGCGTGGCGATTCCAGAATTCGGCCGATGAGGCGTTCCCATGCTCCGGGCCTTTCGTCGGCGAGGAAAGCTTGTACCTCCTCCGGCGCCGGCGGCAGTCCCGTCAGATCGAGATAGGCGCGGCGGATGAGCGTAGTCTTGGGCGCCTCCGCCGATGGCTCTATTTTTTCTTTTTCGAGGCGAGCCAGGATGAATCGGTCAATTGGCGACCTTACCCACGAAGTCTGCTGGACCTCGGGCAACGGCGGGCGCACCGGCCGCCGGAACGACCAGTGATTGGGCTTCGGCGCGGCGCCAGCGGTTTGATCCGGCCATGGCAAGCCGTCGGCGATCCAACGTTCGATTTTCGCGACATCGCCGGCCGGCAGCCTGCGTCCGGGCGGCATCTTCACAGGATCTTCGTGACGCAGTACTTTGAGCAGGCGGCTCTCGGAAGGTTGGCCCGGCTTGATCACCACGCCGCGTTTGCCGCCGGCGATCGCGTCCTCACGGGTGGCGAGCGACAATGCGCTCATGCGGATCTTCTGGTTATGGCACCCGAGGCAGTTGGCCTCGATCAGCGGACGTACTTCGCGTTCGTAGAGAGTTGCGTCTTGAGCGGGCAGAATGGCCGCCAGCATCGCCGTTATGCCAGCGAAGACGCAATTTCTCCGCATGTGGCCATAAGTTCCCATTCTTCTCCTGAGCCGCTGTCATTGTACAACGGCCCGGATTTGCCTGGGCCGGGTGGCCGGTACGCTCATGCGAACGTTACTCAGGTAGCGCAAAGCTGTACAGCACATTGCCGGATGCGATCGCAACATACTGTCGATTGTCCACTGAGTAACTGATTGGCGAGGCCGCCATCGCGCCCCCGGTTTGAAACTTCCACAAGGCCTTCCCTGTTTTTGAGTCGAGGGCGATCAGATGTCCGTCGGCTGAGGCTGCAAACACCACGCCGCCCGAGGTGGCAAGCACTCCATTGGTAAGAGACCCCTGAATCAGAGGGAAGTCCCATTTGGTGGCACCGTTTTCTGGATCTACGGCTTTGATCCCGGCCCGGGATGGCGCGTCGATACGTTCGGCACGGCCGCCTTGGTACTGCCGCCCGGGCTCTGGAGTCACCGGCGTGGAATAGTAACGCTGCCCGGATTCGGCATAGGCCAGGATGAACCAGCCCGTGGCCGGATCGTACGAGGGTGCCTGGTAGTTGGTGCCGCCGCCCATGCTTGGATAGACTTCGATGCTTCCCTTTTCGCTTGCCCGTGAGCCCTCCACCGGCATTGGCCGGCCTTGGTCGTCGAAGCCCTTGTTCCAGGTTTGATGAATGAACGGATGGGCGCCCAGGAACTGGCCGGTGACGCGATCGAGGGCATAGAGGAAGCCGTTGCGGTCCCCGTGCAGAAGCAGCTTGCGGCGTTGGCCTTTGAACATTCGATCCACCAGCATCACGTCTTCGGTGGAGTCCCAATCGTGCGTGTCGTTGGGTGTGAACTGATAGTGCCAAGCCAGCTTTCCGTTGCTGGCGTTGAGAGCCACCACGGAAGACGAATAGAGGTTATCGCCGCGCCGCACGTCGCCGTTGATGGCGGGCGCTGGATTGCCCGTAGGCCAATAGACGAGATTCGTTTCCGGATCGTACGTGCCGGTAAGCCAAGTGGCCGATCCACCTTCCTTCCAGGAGTCGCCGAGCCATGTGTCGTTGCCAGGCTCGCCCGGGCCGGGGATGGTGTAGAACCTCCATAGGCGCCGACCGGTGGCCGGATCGTAGGCGTCGATAAAACCGCGGATCGGGAATTCGCCGCCAGAGATGCCGGTGATGATCTTGCCGTCCACGGCCAGCGGCGGGCTGGTAAGACTGTTTCCCAACTGCACGTCGGCCAATTGCGCCTCCCACAGCGGGAGCCCTGTGCGCGCATCGAGCGCCACCAGCGCCGCATCGAGCGTGCCAACGAATACACGGTTGTCGAGCACCGCCACGCCACGATTGGACTGGTTGATCGCGTAGGCGTGCGTGGACTTCTGCCGCCGCTCGTAGCGCCAGATTTGCTTGCCCGTGCGGGCATCGAGCGCGAACACCTGGCCGGGAGTGCCGCTGGTGTACATCACGCCGTCGATCACCAATGGCGTCGTTTGCAATTGCAGGTCGCCGAGCAATTGGGCGCTCCACTGCGCCTGCAGCGTGCGCACGTTCGCTGCGGTGATCTGGCTGAGCTCGGAGAAGTGCGTGCCCTGATAGTTACCCCAGTACATCATCCAGTTGTGGGGCTCAGCGCCGGCGTTCCGCAGCCGCTCGTAGCTCACGCCGCCTCGCACCGGGATTTCCGCCAAAGCAGTTTTCGCCGGGTCGAGGCCGTTCAGGGTTTTGAGAAACGCGACAACATCCCTCACCTCGGCTTTCGAGAGCCGGGTTCCGAAGTCGGCGGGCATCAGCGAAGAGTTCTCCGTGCGGAAGCTCCGCAGCTTTGACTTTTCGAACAGGTGCAACTGCCCGGAGGCGTCAACCATCTGCACCGAAAACGTATCTTCATTGCGGCGCACGCCGCGGATCTCGCGCCCGTCGCGAGTCTGCACAATCAAGGTCTGCGGGCGTGCC
>JBGSME010001046.1:0-3069 GCA_041740335.1 Bryobacteraceae bacterium
CCCGGCGGGCAGGGCATCTCCACGGAAACTTCTCTCCCGCTCACATGGAGCCCTACGGCGAACGTCGTGTGGAAGGCACCGGTGCCGGGCCTTGGATGGTCATCCCCGTCGATCGCAGGTGATCGCGTATGGCTCACCACCGCCGTGCCTGTGCCGGACGCCGTCAACCCCGGGGCACGCTCGCTGCGATTGATGGCCTTCGATCGCGCCAGCGGCGAAGTGGCGGCAGATATCGAAGTGTTTCGCCTGGACGACGCCGGGAAACAGCACAATAAAAACAGCTACGCTTCGCCGACGCCGCTGATTGAAGGGGATCGCATTTATGTTCATTTCGGCAAGCTCGGTACGGCGGCTGTTTCCACCAATGGTGAGGTTCTATGGAAGCGGCAGTTTGAGTATGCCTACCAGCATGGATCCGGCGGGTCGCCGGTTCTGTACAAGGACCTGCTGATTTTCTCCTGCGACGGTACCGATATTCAGTTCGTAGTGGCGGTCAACAAAAACACGGGCGAAACGGTTTGGAAGAAGGATCGCCCGCAGCCCGGCGGAATGGCGTTTTCGACGCCGTTGTCGATCGAGGTGGAGGGCCGGGCGCAGGTGGTGAGTCCGGCCGCTTTCCGTACGGTTGCCTACGATCCGGAAACGGGAAGGGAACTGTGGTCGGTCCGGTACGGGACCGGATTTTCGAATGTGCCGCGGCCGGTGTTCGCTCACGGGCTGGTTTATCTTTGCACGGGTTTTTATAAGCCGGAACTGCTCGCTGTGAACCCGGGCGGTGAGGGCGACGTCACCGATACGCACATTGTGTGGAGGCACGGGCGAGGGGTTCCGCTCACACCGTCCCCGCTGGTCGCGGGCGGCGAAATTTACATTGTCTCCGACAACGGCATCCTCACGTGTCTGGATGCGAAGACCGGCAAGATGCATTATCAGGAGAGGCTGGGCGGCAACTTTTCCGCATCGCCGGTGCTCGCCGCCGGCCGGATTTATTTCCAAAGTGAAGAAGGGGAGACGACCGTTGTGGCGCCCGGCGAGCAGTTCGAGAAGCTGGCCACCAGCACGATGGACGACCGGACACTGGCGTCACTGGCGCCGTCGAATGGTTCTATCTATCTCCGCACGGCGACACACCTCTACCGGCTGGCGGCCTCCGAATAGCCGCAACCCCCGAGAAAAATCGATCCAGATCCCCATGGATGCCCAAGGTTCGCTAAACTAAAAACAGGGGACGGCTCTGTCCCCGTCCCTTTTTGCCCTTTGCACGGGCTCATTTAGCGAGGAACTGAAAAATGCCGGGCGATACGCTCACAATCACCGATAACAGGACTGGCCAAGCCTACGAACTTCCGATTACCGACGGGACCATCCGCGCCCCGGATCTGCGCCAAATCAAGACTTCGCCGGAGGACTTCGGCTTGATGCCGTACGATCCGGCGTATATGAACACGGCGTCGTGCAAGAGCCGGATTACGTATATTGACGGAGACAAGGGTATCCTCGAGTATCGCGGCTACCCCATCGCCGAGCTGGCCGAAGGCTCGCGATTCCTGGAAGTGTCCTACCTGCTGCTTCACGGGGAACTTCCGACTCAGGTGCAACTGGACGAGTGGATCGGGCACATCGCCGAGCATGCGCGCGTCCCCGATTTCGTTCGCCGTGTGATCGCCGGTTTTCCTCGGGACGCGCATCCGATGGGAATGTTCGTCAGCGCCATCGCCGCCCTGGGTACCGCCTATCCGGATGCCAAGGACGTGGGCGACCGCGACGCCCGCATGCTGCAGATCTACCGGCTGATGGCGCAAGTGCCGGCGATCGCCGCCGATATCTACCGCCACCAGCAGGGCATGCCGTTCGTCGATCCCGACCCGTCGCTCTCCTACTCGGGGAATTTTCTGCGGATGCTTTTCAGCAAGACCGGCGAGACCTACGTTCCGGATCCGGTGCTGGACCGCGCGCTGAACGTGCTGTTCATCCTGCACGCCGATCATGAGCAGAACTGCTCCACGTCGACGATGCGTCTGGTGGGCAGTTCCCACGCCGACCCCTATTCGTCGTTTGCGGCCGCGGCCGCCGCGCTGTACGGTCCGCTTCATGGCGGGGCGAACGAGGCCGTGCTGGTGATGCTCGGCCAGATCGGCTCCACGGCGAATATCCCGGCGTTTCTGAGCAAGGTCCACGCGGGACAGGCCCGCCTGATGGGCTTCGGCCACCGCGTGTACAAGAATTACGATCCGCGCGCGCGGATCATCAAGTCTACCGCCGAGCAGGTCTTCGCCGTAACGGGCAAGAATCCGCTGATCGATGTTGCGGTGGAACTCGAGCGAATCGCCCTCTCGGATGAATATTTCGTAAAGCGCAAACTGTACCCGAACGTCGATTTCTATTCGGGCATCATCTATCAGGCGATGCAATTCCCGACGCCGATGTTCACTGTGCTGTTCGCGCTGGGACGCACCATCGGGTGGCTGGCCCAATGGGAAGAGATGCTGCAGGATCCGGATCAGAAAATCGGCCGGCCCAGGCAGATCTACCTCGGTCCCGGGACGCGCGCCTTTGTGCCGATGGACCAGCGGTAAACAAAGGCTGAAACCTTCGCGCCCATAGCGCATCTACGAAAACTGGAGAGTGAAACAAATATGGCTGGACAAAACACACTGACTTTTACGGATCAGGCCTGGGAGACCGATGTTCTCAGTTCACCCGAACCGGTCCTGGTGGACTTCTGGGCGGAATGGTGCGGACCTTGCCGCATGATGGGCCCCACCATCGACATGATTGCCGATGAGTACGCGGGCCGCGTGAAGGTAGGCAAGCTGAACGTGGACGAGAATGGCGGCACAGCGGGGCGCTACAACATCCGGGGAATCCCGACCGTGCTTGTGTTTAAGGGCGGTCAGGTCGTGGCGCAAAAAGTCGGTGCGGTTGGAAAGCCGGACCTCGCGGCGCTGCTCGATTCCCACCTCTAAGACGACTTCCGAGGGGCATCCGGCGGCCTTGTTCAGGGCAGCCGGATGCCTGTTCGCGCCGCCGCGGTGTTTGGGCTTTTGTTGTACCGCGCAAGACGGCCGC
>JBGSME010001047.1:0-2770 GCA_041740335.1 Bryobacteraceae bacterium
CCGCGGCGCAATCGAGGTCTTCGGTGAGCGGCGTCGAATACAGGCCGCGCACCATTTCCGGCGGCGGACGGCTGTCCTCCATTTCCACCAGGAGTTCGCCCAACGCAACCGGATCGACGCGCAGGCACAGGCCGAGCAGCGGCTTGTCCGGCGAGGCTTCCGTTTCGCATTCGAGCGGCAGAGGGACGGAAAGAACGAGGTAGTTGTTGGGGTCATAGACATAGGTCTGATCGCCCAAGAAAACGCGCTTGCGCCCCTGGCCGACGATGATGATGCTCGGCTCGTAGACGATCGGTACGCGCGGCTTCGGGCCGCTCGCGCGCATGAATCGCACTTCGTCGAGGAGGGAAGGGGAGTAGCCCTCGTCAACGGCCAACTGGGCGAGCAATTCAGCGATGCGTCCATTCGGTTTCCATGGCTGCATAAAAAACTCCGGGCTAAACAATCAGGCAAACATTCTGCGCCTGTTTTTCCGGTTAACGCACTTCATTGCAGAAAAAGGCAAACATGAAACAGAAACGTGTATTGGACTCTTCGCCACCACCACCTAAGATGAATAGCACTCGGCGCCGCAGCGCGCCCGGCTTTTTCCTCCTGGCGTCACCATTTTTCGAAGGACACGAACAATGAAATTCAACCACTTCATGCCATCGCGCATTTTTTTCGGTTCCGGTTCGCTGGATCAGCTCGGGAAAGTCCCGCTTCCCGGCAAGAAGGCGCTGATTGTCATCTCGGCCGGCAATTCGATGAAGAAGCATGGCTATCTCGACCGGCTGATCGCGCTGCTCAAGCAGAACGGGGCCGAAAGCGTCGTTTTCGACAAGATCCAGCCCAACCCGATCAAGAGCCATGTGATGGAAGCCGCCGCACTCGCGCGGCAAAGCGGCTGCGATTTCGTCATCGGCCTCGGCGGCGGCAGCAGCATCGATTCGGCCAAGAGCATCGCCCTGATGGCCACCAACCCCGGCGACTACTGGGACTACGTCGGCGGCGGCTCGGGCCGGGGCCAGCCAGTGCCCAACGGCGCGCTGCCGATCATCGCCATCACCACGACCGCCGGCACTGGCACCGAGGCGGACCCGTGGACCGTCATCACCAAGGAAGACACCAACGAAAAGATCGGCTTCGGTAACGACCACACCTTCCCGCTCATCTCGATCGTCGACCCGGACCTGATGCTCTCCGTACCGCCCCACCTGACCGCCTACCAGGGTATGGACGCCTTCTTCCACGCCGCCGAGGGAGTCATCGCCACGTGCGCTTCGCCGATGAGTGACATGTACGCGCTGAAGAGCATCGAAACCATCGCCCGCTGGCTGCCGGTGGCGGTCAAGGACGGATCGAACCAGGAAGCGCGCGCGCAGATGGCTTTCGCCAACATGCTTTCCGGATTCGTCGAATCGACCTCATCATGCACCTCCGAGCACTCGCTGGAACATGCGCTGAGCGCCTACCATCCGGAACTCGCACACGGCGCGGGGCTGACGATTCTCTCGCCCGCCTACTTCGGCTTTTTCCTCGGCAAGATTCCCGGCCACCTGTACGAGAACATGGCCCGCGCCATGGGCGAGAACGTCGACGCGCTGCCTGCCAGCGAGCGGCCGGCGGCATTCATCACCGCGTTGAAGAAGCTGATCGCCGCGTGCGGACTGGACGGCCTGAAGATGTCCGATTACGGCGTGCGCCGCGAGGAGATCCCCACGCTCGCCAGGAACGCCCGCGACACCATGGGCGGCCTGTTCGAGGTCGATCGCTACAAGCTGTCGTCCGCGGACACGGAGACAATTTTCGAGAACGCCTATCGCTGAAAACACGTTGAAGGTCGTCACCACGGCGAAGGCCGGAACGACGGATTCGGAATTCATCTGGACTTGATCAATCGGTAAAGGAGCAACATGACCACAACCCACTGGACAGCCAAGGAAACGCGTTACGACACCATGCCTTATCGGCGCGTCGGCAAGAGCGGCTTGAAGTTGCCCGCCCTCTCGCTCGGACTGTGGCACAACTTCGGCAAGAACGCCGAGTTGGCCACGGCGCGCGGCTTGCTGCTGCACGCCTTCGACCTGGGCATCACCCACTTCGACCTGGCCAACAACTACGGCCCGCCGCCAGGAACGGCGGAAGAAGTATTCGGACAGGTGATGGCGAAGGATCTCGCGCCCCACCGCGACGAAATGATCGTCTCGACCAAGGCAGGCTACCTGATGTGGCCCGGCCCCTACGGCATGGACGGCTCGCGCAAGCATCTGCTGGCCAGTCTGGACCAGAGCCTGAAGCGCATGAAGCTCGACTACGTGGATATCTTCTACTCTCATCGCTTCGACCCGGACACGCCGCTCGAGGAAACCATGGGCGCACTGGCCACCGCTGTGCAGCAGGGCAAGGCGTTGTACGTCGGCGTCTCGTCGTATTCAGCGAAGAAGACCCGCGAGGCGGCAGCGCTGCTGCGGGAAATGGGCGTGCCGCTGGTGATTCACCAACCGTCTTATTCGCTGCTCAACCGCTGGATCGAGGACGATCTGCTCGACACACTGAAATTCGAGGACGTCGGCTGCATCGTGTTTTCGCCACTGGCGCAGGGCTTACTCACCGGCAAGTATCTCGAAGGCGTCCCGGCGGATTCGCGCAAGGGCAAGGGCGCGCCCTCTTTCCGCGAGAACTACCTGGCCCCGCCCACCATGGAAAGAATCCAGCGCCTCATGGCCATCGCCGAGCGCCGCGGGCAGTCGCTCGCGCAAATGGCGCTGGCCTGGGTGCTGCGGCACCC
>JBGSME010001048.1:0-4721 GCA_041740335.1 Bryobacteraceae bacterium
CGCGGGGAAGCTCAAGCGCCGTCGCAAGGTCGCCCGCGATGTAGGCGCCGTTCACGCCGAGGCGCGGCCGGCCCTTGCCGCCACGGGATTGGAAGCCTTCCATCATGACCTTGGCGCGATTGATCGGCATCGCGAAACCGATGCCAATGTTGCCGCCCGGTCCGTAGATGGCCGTATTCACGCCGATTACATTGCCTTGGGAATCGAGCAGCGGCCCGCCGGAATTCCCCGGGTTGATGGCGGCGTCGGATTGAATCATCCCTTCGAGAGTCTGCCCGCCTTCGTCGCGAATGTTACGTCCGAGCGAGCTGACAATCCCGGTGGTCAAGGTTCCGCTCAGCCCGAACGGGTTCCCAATGGCCAGCACCTTTTGTCCGACCTGGATCTTTTCGGAATCGCCCAACCGGAGGAAGGCGACTTTGGCTTTCGGCGCAATGCGGATTAGCGCGAGATCGTTGTAGGGATCGCGATCGACGATCTGGGCTTCGTATCTCGTCTGGTCCGACGTCGTCACTTCCAGTTTTTGCGATCCGGAAATCACGTGATTGTTGGTAACGATCAGGCCTTCGGCGTTCACCAGAAAGCCGGAGCCTGTCTCTTTCTGCGGAACGATATCGAAGAAGAAGTCGCGGCGGTAGACCGTGGACGTGATGAACACCGTGGCCGGATGCGCGGCGCGGTAGACCTCAATGTTATTCAGTTCGTCGGAACTGAGACCCGCGGCGCGGCCCACCTCAGGCGAGGACCACAATGAATTCCTCTCGCCGGAATCGCCCGATCCCGATCTCGGCCAGATTCCCGTCCGGGAAGTAATGAAAATGAAAGCCGCTGCCATGAGTGCGGCCAATCCGATTACGCGTAGCGCCTTCATCGTTGTGCTCCGTTAGCGGCAAGCGCGCGGAGTGCGTCATAGACGTGCCTCACCCGCGCTCGCGTCTCGTCTTTCGATCCTGAAGTATCCACTAAGTAATCCGCAAAGCGGACCTTCTCTGAGAGCGGCATCTGGCGCGCCAGCCGCTGCTCCACCTCTTCTCGTGTCAAGGCGTCGCGCTTCATCGCTCTTTCGATCTGCATCTCGCGCGAGCACACAGCCACGATCAACTTATCGTAACGCTTGTAGCTTCCGCCTTCGATCATGATGGCCGCCTCCACCACCGCGATTCCGTCCGGGTGGGCCCGTTCGAGTTCGGCCAGCAACTGCTCTTCGCGGCGGAAGACCACCGGATGAACGAAGGAATTGAGTTTGGCGAGGCGATCGGGCTCGGCGAAGACAATCGCGCCCAGCCGGCGGCGGTCGACTGAACCATCACTTTTCAGGATACTCTCCCCGAACTCGAGCACGGTAGCCGCGTAAGCGCCGCCGCCGGGCGCCAGTGCCTCATGACCCAAAAGGTCGGCATGGATAAGGTGACAGCCCAGCTGTTCCAGCACCTCGCCGACGAAGGTCTTGCCGGAGGCGAGGCCGCCGGTGAGTCCCACTCTCATCCGCTTTGTGCCCGGCGCCGCTCGGCGAGTTGGATCGTATTCGACATCAGCATCGCGATGGTCAGGGGACCGACGCCGCCCGGAACCGGCGTGAACGCGGAGGCCTGATCCACCTCCAGCGGATGAACGTCACCCACCAGCAGCGAGCCCTTGGCCTGGAACTGATCGAGCTTTGCTTTGGCGGCGGCGTTGCCGGGATCGCCAAAGACCGCCTCGGCTTCCTCGCGCGTTGCAAGGCGATTAATTCCGACATCCACCACGACGGCGCCGGGCTTGATGAAATCGCGGCGAATGAACGCCGGCCGTCCGATTGCGGCGACAAGGATGTCGGCTTGGCGGCACTCTTCGGCGAGGTTGACGGTCCGCGAATGGCAGATGGTGACGGTGGCATTGGCGTGCAGCAGCAGCAGCGCCATCGGCTTGCCCACAATGTCGTTGCGGCCAACGACGACGGCTTTCCTGCCCGCCGGGTTGATCTCGTAACGGCGAAGGATTTCCATCACTCCCGACGGCGTACATGCGCGCGGACCGTCGTTGGCCGCCACCAGATTGCCGACGTTGTAGGGATGAAAGCCGTCCACGTCTTTCATCGGATCGATGGCCAGCAGCACAGCTCGCGAATCCACGTGTGAGGGAAGCGGCATCTGGACGAGGATGCCATCGATCGCGGGATTGGCGTTCAGCCCGGCCACGATCGAGAGCAACTCAGCGGTTGTGATCGAAGCCGGGGGCGTGATCTTCTCGCTGTAAACGCCCAGTTCCTCGCAAGCTTTCACTTTGTTGCGAACATAGATTGCGGAAGCGGGATCGTCCCCGACAAGGACGACCGCGAGCCCGGGTGGACGGCCGGCGCGGGCGATGGCCTCCGAACGGGGCTTCAATTCACCGAGTATCTGATCGCGAACCCATTTTCCGTCGAGCAGTTTCACCATTTCCGTTACCAACCGGTTCCCTTTTCCTTATGCCTGCGCGTGCACTTTGATCCGCCAGTGATAGAGCAATCCTCCCACGGCGATGGTGAGGATGGCCGCGGCGGATACAGTGGGCTCAAGCGTCAGCCCGAACAATGTCATCCACGCTCCCACGACGATGAAAATCGCCGGCACCAGCGGATACGCGAAACTCACCACGGGGAGTTTCTGCCACCCCGGACGCCGCCGGAAGACGAACAACGAAGCAACGGTAACCGTGGCGAAGAAGTTCAGCAGGAACGTGATGAACAGCCACAGCAATTCGAACGGCGTCAGCGTGACGATCATCGCGAACAGCCCTTGCCACAGAATTGCCCACACCGGAGTGCGCCACTTAGGATGCACGTAGGCCGCGCTGCGGAAGAAAGCTCCGTTCTTCGCCATCGCATAGTAGACCCGCGGCCCGATGGTGACCATCGCGTTCACCGTCGACATCAGAGACACCGCCATCAGCGCCGAAAAGACGCCGCCCACCGCGGGGCCGAACAGTTTGGACGAAGCCAAGCTGCCGATCGCGATGACGCCTTTCATCGATTCGAGCGGCGTGGCATAAATGAAGAGCATATTCAGCGCCAGATAAAACACCGTCACCAGCACGGTGCCCAGCGCGAGGGCCAGCGGTAGTGTCCGGGCCGGCTGGCGAATTTCTTCGGCTATATAGGTGGCCGCGTTCCAACCGCTGTATGCGCCATACACGAAGAAGAGGCTGATGGCGAATTGGGCAGACAGCGGGTACGGCGATTCACGCACCGCCGGCTGCGAGAAGTGTTCCCAACTGCCGGTTCCCACTGCCAGCCCGAGAATAATGAGCCCGGCCAACACCGCGACCTTAGTTCCGGTAAGGACATTCTGCAAGGCCGCAACGGGCCGGACTCCGAAAAAGTTGATCACGGTGAATAAGGCAATCAGCCCGGCGGCGCACAACTGTGCTCCGCCTACGCGAAGCGTGAACCAGGAAGGGCCAAACGTAGCGAGCGTGTTTTCCTGCCGCAACTCCGGCCAGAAGTATCCGAGGTAGCTCGAGAAGGCGAGCGCCGCCGCCGCGATCGGGCACGAGAAGCCGGCGATGAACGAAACCCATCCCGTCATAAAGCCCCACGTGGGCCCGAAGGCGCGCGTGAGATAAACATATTCGCCGCCGGAACTCGGGAAATTCACACCGAGTTCCGAGTAGCAAAATGCGCCGAGCAGCGCGCATACGGCGCCCACCACGAACACCGCCAGCACCATGGATGCGCTGCCCAGATCGCGCGCAAGATATCCGGAGATGGTAAAAATCCCTGTTCCGATCATGTTCGAAACCACCAGCGCGGTGGCGCTCACCAGACCCAACTGCCGGAGCAGGGAAACGGAATTGTCGCCGGGACTCATTCTCGCTATTGTAGCGGTCGCCTCACAACACGCGGCTAAGACGCCGGATCCCTTCGCGGATACTTCGTTCCCGCAGCCCCGCGAAACCGAGAATCAATTGCGGCGGCGTTCCCGAACGCGGCGTTAAGTAGCACGCCGACGCGCCGCCCACGCCCACGCCAACCGCGCGGGCGCGATCCATCACTTCGCGTTCACTCAACCTGGTTTCTACTTCAAGCAGTATGTGCATCCCAGCCGCGTCGCCGGCGATGCGCGCTTTAGGCCCAAGATGCTGTGAGATTGCTTCGACGAGCGCTTTGCGCCGCCCCGCGTACAAGGCACGCATGCGGCGAATGTGGCGTTCGAAGTGGCCTTGCTCGAGAAAGTCGGTGAGCACGAGTTGGTCCAGCATGGGGCATTGGCGGTCCGCCAAAAACTTTGCGCGAGCAATCACCGGCACCAAGCCGGGCGGCGCGACAATGTATCCGAGGCGGAGGGCCGGGAACAGAACTGTCGAAAACGTTCCGATGTAGAGGACGCGGCCGTTGCGGTCCAGGCCTTGCATCGCCGGAAGCGGCCGGCCTTCGTAGCGAAATTCGCTATCGTAGTCGTCTTCGAGGATCATGCTGCCTGCCGTCTCGGCCCACGCGAGGATCTCCAATCGGCGAGCCAGGGTCAACGCAATGCCCATCGGGAACTGATGCGATGGCGTTAAGTAAGTGAGCTTGGTTTTTCGAGGCAGCGTGCCCGGCACCGCGCCTTCCGCATCGACGGCGACGGGATGAAGGCGGGCGCCGCGCGCCGCGAACGAAAGAATCGCTCCCCGGTATCCGGGATTCTCCACGGCCACACGATCATTCGGGTCGATCAGAATTTCGCCGGCGATCGCCAGCGCCTGTTGCGAGCCGCCCACGA
>JBGSME010001049.1:0-2312 GCA_041740335.1 Bryobacteraceae bacterium
CAGCAGCGCCCGCTCGAGGCACCCGGCCATGGCGTCGTGCAGGATGCCTTCCGGTGTGGCGGCGTTTTCGGCGCTGTGGAAGTCCTCGAGGTCGAGCGCGTATGGCACTTTTTGTGAGCGCGCTGCTGCGGCTGCCGGCAAAAGGCCGCCATTGGAGCAGCCAAAGTAGAGGTCAGCGGGTCGAGAAGAAGCCTCGCGAGAGAGTTCCGGACCAACGCGGCCGTAAGCGCGGCCGATGAGCCACAATGGAGCGGTTTCAGGCCCGATCCAACGGGTGGCCAATTGCGAACCGCGCCAGCGAAAGCCGCTCTTGAGAAAACCGGCGCGAGCGTGATCGCGACGATAGTCAACAGTCTGCCATTCCCAATTGCGAGTGCGCCGGAGATCCACGTCAGCAGCGTCGGCCCATTCGAGAAAACGCGCACTGACGACCCGTACGGTGTGACCCGCCTCGGTCAGAGCGTCTGCGATCCGAACGGCGCGTGGGCAGGTGGACAGGTGACCTGCAGTGACAACACAAATTTGGCGAGGTTCGCTCAAGCTGGTTCCCCCGGATGGAAAAGGAGGCAGGGGTCATTGCCGGGCAAAGGCTCCCAACCGTAGCCGAGCGATTCCATGAACTCGACGAGATCGGAAACGGTGGCATTAAATCGCCGCAGGTTGTCTTCGGAGGCCTCGCACACCACTGCCGGCCGGCAGGTCTCGAGCACGCCCCTCGCGCCGCGCAAGACCGCAAGTTCGCTGCCCTCGACATCAATCTTGATCAGTCGGACGCCGCCCGGGCGCAACTGCTCCAGCCAGTGGTCGAGCGGATTGACGGCAACCGAGCCGGCACCGGCAGCACCGCTCCGAACGAAGGTGTGGCCGCAGTCGGCGCGCATGACCAGGCGAGCGGCGCTCTCGGTTTCCCCGAGGGCTGTTTCGTGGAGCGATAGAAGCTGAAGATGGTTCTTCCGAATTGTCTTGCGCAGGCATCGCAGGGCGCGCGGATCAATCTCGAAAGCATGTACGTGGCCGGTTGCTCCGACCAGGGAAAGGGCGTTCAGCGAATAATAGCCGATGTTGGCGCCAGCGTCGACGAAGGTGTCACCAGGTCTCAGATACCGCCGTAAGACGGTGCAGATAGATTCGTCGAATCTGCCTTGGACCAGCAGCCCGCGGCCGATGGCGGAACGAAGGTCGACAAAGCATTCGTGCCCACTGGCAAGGCGAACGCTCACCGGACGGCTCCAGAGAGACAGCGCCGGCCGCAGTGCATTACGGAAAGGCCGCATTGAGGAAGACCGCGCAATGGCCAGCAGTTCCGCGGTCATGCCCCTTCACCTCCCAGCAACAAGAGCCGGCGGATATGGGCACCTCCGGGTACGAAGCCGGTCAACTCGCGAAGTGGACGTTCGGCCAGGACCCGCAGTATCAGGACGTAGGCAAAGACGACAAGCCCAGCGACCGCCGCCGCCGCCATGACGTCCTCGGGTGGCGGACCACCGATTTCTGCCAGCGCCAACAGCGCTAGGGAGGCGGCCAGAGGCGGAAGAAACGTTTCGTGCAGGTCGCTGACGGCGAGGTTGCCGGCCTGCACAAGCCACACCAGTTGCACGGCGAGACAGGCCCCGTTCACCGCGGTCAATCCGCCCAAATATACGGTGAGACCGCGGGGGAGCAACAACCACAGACAAGCGGCGGTTCCGCCGAGATTGAAAATGTCGAGGCGCAGGCACTGCTTCTGGCGCATCGACGACAGGAGAAGGGTGGAAGCCGTTTGCCCGAGCGCGGCGAGCCCGGAAACGGCCACGGCCCAGGGAACCAATGGAATCGCACCAGTCCACTTCTCGCCGTACAGCAACCGCACGGCGGGTGAAGCGGCAATCGACAGAAAAACACCGGCGGGGATGATGCTCCAGGCGATTACCCGGACCAACAGGGCCGCGGCGCGCCGGCTTTGGGCGCTACCCGGCTCGATCCGCGCGAGCACGGGAAACAGCGCCAGTGTGAACATGGAGGGCAATTTCAAGCAGCAAAGGCTCGCGAGGCCAACGGCGCGGCCGTAGATGCCCAGCGGTCCGAACCCGACGGCGCGGGCGAGAGTTCCACTCTCGATCAGTTGCCGGCCTGTGATGGTGAGTCCGCTCGCGAGGCGTGTAAGGCCGTAGCGCCACGCGGGTAGGAACGCGGCGCGGCTCCAGGAAAACGAGGGTTTCCATCGTGCGCCCACGAACAGGTCAATCGCGAAGGGAATCGGAGTTACCAGAGTTTGTACCAGCAAGGCATAGACGTGCGCTCCGAAATACGCTGCCACCAGCGCTGCCACGGCG
>JBGSME010001050.1:0-3595 GCA_041740335.1 Bryobacteraceae bacterium
TCGCCGAACATCGCGGCGGCGGCGCAGGAGCAGGTGTTTCCGACGATCGGCATCGCCAACTACACCGGACTCGGCGCGCCATCGGGCGACCGCATCCGGCGCGGCAACGACATCTATACGGCCGTCGCCGAGCAGACCGAATATCATGGCCGCCACACGTTCACCTACGGCGCCGACATCCGCCTGTACAACCAGACTCCGTTTCAAGGCGGCGCGCCATCGGGGAACTATAGCTTCGGCCTCGGGCAGACGCAGGGGCCGGATCCACTGCGCGCGTCATTGACGGCGGGCAACGGAGTGGCGTCGATGCTTACCGGGTACGGCACCGGATCCATTCAGAGCGTGCCGGCAGCCGCGATCCGGAACATGTACTACGCGGTGTTCTTCAATGACGACATCCGGCTGGGCCGGCTTACGATCAACGCGGGATTGCGCTGGGAGTACGAGCAGCCGCGCAACGAGCGCTACAACCGCCTCGGCACGTTCGACTTCAATGCGCCGTTTCCGATCCGCATTCCGGACCTTCCCGACCTTCGGGGCGTCCTTCGCTTCGCGGGACAGGACGGCCAACCACGCGGGCAGTGGGATTCCACTTATGCCAACTTCGGTCCTCGCATCGGGCTGGCGTACCGGGTGAACGATCACACCGTGGTCCGCACCGGTTATGGGATTTTCTACTCGCCGCGATTCGGGACGACGGGTGCGCAGAACTTCGGCATGCCGGGTGCGCAGATCGTGACGCCATGGGTTTCGAGTCTCGACGGAGTGACGCCGCTGAATACGCTGGACAATCCTTTTCCCGGCGGTCTGCTCGAAGCGCCGCCCACCGAAGTCTACCGGACGCAACTGGGCCAGGCGCTGCTGGCGATGGATCGCGGCAACAAATCGAACATCTACAACCAGCAATGGAACTTCACGCTGCAGCGGCAAATGCCGGGGAACTGGATTGTGGAGGCGGGCTACGCGGGCAACAAGGGAACGCGCATTCCGGTTTCCGGAAATTGGAATCAGTTGCACCCGCAGCATCAATCGCTTGGGGCGGCGCTGAATCAACAGGTGCCGAATCCGTTCTTCGGTATCGCCGACGTTGGAACGCTGGCGCAGCGTACGGTGGCCCGGAGCCAGCTTCTGCGGCCGTATCCGCAGTACACGGCGGTGACCAGCAATTCGCCGGCGGTGGCGCAGAACATGGGCTCGTCGTCGTACCACTCGTTCCTGCTGCGCACGGAAAAGCGATTCGCGCGGGGCTACCACTTCCTGCTCACGTACACAAACTCGAAGCTGATCGACAACGGGAGCGGACGGGTATTCGGCGAGACGGCATTCGTTCCGCCGGTGCAGGACATCTATAACATCGCGGCGGAGCGAAGCCTGTCGGAGGGCGATGTTTCGCAGCGGCTGGTGATTAGCCACACGATCGAACTTCCGTTCGGGAAGGGGCGGGCGTTGGCGGGTGATGTTGCTCCGGCGGTGCAGTGGATGATCGGCGGGTGGTCCGCTACGGGCACGTTCGTCTGGAACCGGGGATTTCCACTGGCGCTGACCTCGACGGGCAACAGCGGCGTGGGCGGCGGAGTGCTGCGTCCGAACAGCACGGGGGAAAGCGCGGAATTGAGCGGATCGCCGCAATCGCGGCTGACGCGCTATTTCGATACGGCGAAGTTCACCGTGCCGGCGCCGTTCACGTTCGGCAATGTGGCGCGAACGCTAGCGGACATTCGGGGGCCGAGCGGGCGCAACTACGACGTGGCGGTGCAGAAGACGTTTCCGGTGCGTGAGCCTGTATCGCTGCTGTTCCGCGTGGAGGCTTTCAATCTCACCAACACGCCGTACTTCTTCACGCCGGGCGAGGGGCTTGGTTCACCCGCCTTCGGCGTGATCAGCGGCGCACGCGGAGAGCGGCAGATACAATTCTCGTTGAAGTTACTATTCTGAAATCCATGCGAATCACGATCTGCTTACTGGCGGCGGTTGCGTTGGCGGCGCAGACGCCGGATGCACGGAACATTGTCAACGGTTGGGTGATCCCCGACGAAGGCTATTCGGATCAGCCATACATCGTCAAGACGAATGACGGCGCGTGGCTGTGCGTGGTGACCACGGGACCGGGCGCGGAAGGCGCCGGAGGCCAGCACATCGTGACGCGGCGCAGCACCGACCAGGGCCGCACGTGGACCGATGCGGTGGACGTGGAGCCTTCGAATGGTCCGGAGGCATCCTACGCGGTGATGCTGAAAATCCCTTCGGGCCGCGTGTTCGTCTTCTACAACCACAACACCGACAACCTGCGCGAAGTGATCGGAGACAAGCCGGCATACCGCGACGGCAAGGTGCGGCGCGTCGATAGCCTGGGTCACTTTGTGTTCAAGTACAGCGATGACCACGGGCGGACGTGGTCCGCGAAACGGTACGAGATACCGCAGCGTGATTTCGAGATCGACCGGCGCAATCCGTACCAGGGGAAGATCAAGTTCTTCTGGACGGTCGGCAAGGCGTTTCTGCATAAGAACGCGGGCTATGTTCCGTTGCACAAGGTGGGCGGGTTCGGGGAGGGGTTCTTTACATCGAACGAAGGTGTGCTGCTGCGAAGTGCGAACATCGCATCCGAGCGCGATGTGGAGAAGCTTACGTGGGAGACGCTTCCTGAGGGCGACATCGGCATACGCGCGCCGGCCGATGGGGGAGGTCCGGTGTCGGGCGAGCATAGCTTTTCGGAGTTGAGCGACGGGTCGTTGTTCTGCGTGTTCCGCACGATTGACGGGCATGCGGCCTACACTTACAGTCGCGATGGCGGCCGGAACTGGGAGCCGACGCAGTACATGCGCTTCGCCGACGGGCGGCTGATGAAGCATCCGCGCGCGGCGAACTTTGCGTGGCGGGCTTCCAACGGGAAGTTTCTTTATTGGTTCCACAATCACGGCGGACGATTCATTCGCGAGCATCCGCGGCGGCGGACGATCGCCTACGAGGAGCGCAATCCGGTGTGGCTGGTGGGCGGGGTCGAGGCAGACTCACCGAAGGGCCGTGTGATCCGTTGGTCGCAGCCGGAGATCGGACTCTACGACGACGATCCGGTGATTCGCATGAGCTATCCGGATTTTGTGGAAGAGGGCGGCAAGTACTATCTGACGGAAACGCAAAAAGAGATCGCGCGGGTGCATGAGATCGACGGCGGGCTGCTCGAGGCGTTGTGGAAGCAGTTCGATGCGCGGGGGGTGGCGTCTAGCGGCCTTGTGCTCGACCTTGCCGCGAATGTGCCTGGCACGGCGCCTGCACCGGAACTGCCCGCGTTCTTGCAGCGTTCTCGCGGAGGCCATGGCACGCAGGATCTTCGCGCGGGTTTTTCGATCGATGTGCGCGTGACGTTGCGTTCTCTCGCGGCAGGGCAGACGCTGGTGGACAATCGCCTGCCCGATGGACGCGGCTTCGTGCTGCAGACGATCGCGGGCGGCGCGGTGGAGTTGCGCATCGACGATGGGCGCACGGCGAACGTTTGGGCATCGGACGCGGGCATGCTTATTGCGGGCAGGACGCACCACATTGCTGTGATCGTCGATGGCGGCCCGAAGATTATCAGCTTCGTGATCGACGGCAA
>JBGSME010001051.1:0-4737 GCA_041740335.1 Bryobacteraceae bacterium
TGCCAGATTCGCATGGAAGTCCGACTCGATTCCCTCGAGATAACCTTGGATGCTTTGCGCAGCGCCGCCCGGCAGCTGGATCTCCCGGAATACAAAATGGAGTTTCCCGTTTCGGTGCAGAAAGCGCGCCGCGCGCGCCTCAACAACATCCCCAACGAGACGGCTGCCCTCCGGAATCAGCAGAGCGTGATCGGGCGCAAACAAAGGCCGCGTCACCACCGCTTCCACCACCGCTCCTTTTTGCGCCGTCTTCGAACTGATCGGATTGAGCAAGCGGGCGTGGATCTGCTCCGGGTCGCCTCCCTTGGCCGCAGCGGTTCGAACCTCCACCCGGCCCGTTGGCATACTCAGCGGCGACTGCAACACACCACTGAAAAGCGTCCCCGCCGCCCAAGCCTGCCGATGATACGGAAGCATGCCGAACAGCCTGGATTTTAACTGTTCCATCTTGCCCGGCACTTTGAACGCGAGAATCGCCGCCGCGGATCCAAGCTCCTCTTGCGCCCCGGCCGCCTTCCCGCTCCGCCTCGTTTGCGCCGTTCCGCGCGCAGGAGAAGTGTTTAGCGAAAGCCGCGAGCCGTCCTTCAGAACCACCGCGTCAAACTGCGCTCGGACCTCCCGCGGCGGAGTAAAGTTGCCCGACAAAATCGAGGCGATTCGCCTTCCAGCCGGCACGCCGCCGATCGACGCAACATGCCCTTTTACAACACTTCCAGCCGGAAGCACCAACCGGTCAAAAACGTAAACCGGCTCAACCAATCGCCCCTCGATCGGATCGCCTACATTCTTGATTGCCACGCGACGCTCCAACGCCACGCGAAGTGGAACGCCCGCCGCCACCACCACCGCAGCCTCCTGCGCCAGCGTTGCCCCGGCGATTACCAACAAGATCATGAATCCACGCATCAATGCTTTCTCCAAAGGATGAGGCTCAGTCTAGCACGCGCACGTGAATTCTCCACTACAGACGCCTACATCTGAGCCGCGAGCGCGAGCGAGTCGGTCTAACCTCCTCTGTCACCCCGAATTCGACATACAAGGAACACATCGGCCTGCGGTCAACTCCCAAAAATCTCCCGTCAAGGTCCGAGTATCCGGCGGCGCCCCTACTTCATCTCCCGCACCCGAACATTCCGAAACCAAATCACACTGAACCGGTCATGCAACTGCAACCCAATCGGACCCGCCTTAGGCCGGCCCGGATCCCCCGCATACTCCGACACAACCCGCCCATTCAACTTAACCCGAATCCCCCCATTCCGCGACTCAATATCCAACGCGTTCCAATCATTCACCTTCTCATGCCCAAACTCAGCCGGCGCAAAAAGATACACACTCCCCGTCGGATACTTAGTCTTCACCCCGTTCATGATTTGTATCTCATACCCGTGATGCGCCGGAGTCTTGCTATAGTCTGGTACTGGCCCAATCGCGTACTTACCCCGCGTCGCATCCCGAATCGATATCCCACTATTTCCCCCGCTCGCAGTCAGATACTCGACATGCAAATCATACTCCCCAAACTCGCCCACGGTGTACAGCCACGATTGCGTCTGCCGCCAACTTAGATACCGCTTCTCGTCCAACGTCACCGGCCAGGCCCCGAACGGATTCTTACCCCCCGATACCGCCTGCGCCATCAGAATCCCGCCCGCCAACACCTTCCATTCCCCATCGCCCTTCACCTCCCACCCCGCCAGATCGCGGCCGTTGAAAAGTTCGCGCCAATCCGCCGCGCCCGCGAGAGTCGTGGCCAGCAGGAACACAGCAAGCTTCTTCATCATGCCGTCCATTATCTACCCAATCGCCACCGTTACCGGGAACCCCACCGATCGCGCAATGAAGCACATCGCATGCGCCCGCTCATGCAACGCCGCCGCATCCCCAGCCCGGCCCGTATCCGCCAACTCCACTTCCGGCCGCAAGACCACCTCCACGAATTCACCGGACCCGTCTTCATTCATCCGCATCCGCCCCTCGGCCCGATCCCGATACCCCGTCACCACAATCCCGGCGTCCGAACACAGATGCAGATACCAAAGCATATGGCACCCCGACAGCGACCCAACCAGCAACTCCTCCGGGTTGTATCGCTTCCCGTCTCCCCGGAACGCCGGGTCCGAAGAGCAAGCCACCGCCACCGTCTTCCCCGCTGCCTCAATCCTGTGGTCCCGCGTATACGCCCCATACCCGCTCGTCCCCGTCCCCAAGTTTCCCTCCCACGTCATCGTCACGCTGTAAGTGTGCTCGCGGTGCATTCCTCCACTCTAGCGAGCGATCACGATCGATCACAAGCAATGAAAATCGCTCATCCCCCTCACAACATGGCGGTTACCGGAACCGGGTTTGCACGCGCCCCAACCCGGTGCGCTAACTTATTCGCGTGAACGGCCACCACAACCCGCCGCCGGCGCCAATCGGCTTCGTTTTCTCCAACGAAGCCACGCTCGCGAACCCTAACTCCATACCTCCCAACACGCCGCCCGCCGCCAGACACACCCAAACTGCCCGGACGAACCCAATCGCCCCTGCATACGATATCCTCGATACTGACATGCCCAGTATCCATCGCCGCCGCTTCCTCCAAACCGCGCTCGGCGCAGCCGCCGCCCCTTGGCTCTCCCACCTCCGCGCCGCCACCGAAAAGGCCAAAGCCCTCAATCTCAAAATCACAGACATCAAAGTCTTCGTCGTCAATGTCGGCTCCGTCAACTGGGCCTTCTGCAAGGTCTACACCAACCAGGGCCTCACCGGACTCGGCGAAGGCTCCATCACCAGCAAAGAAGCTACCCTCCGCGAAGCCATCCTCGAACAGCAGCGCTACTTGATCGGTCTCGACCCCACCGACATCGAAATGCACTGGCAAGCCATGTTCCGCTGGCCCCGCTGGCGTGGCGGGCCCATCCTCAACTCCGCCATCTCCGCCATCGAGATCGCCCTTTGGGACATCCTCGGCAAAGCCCTCAACGTTCCCATCTACCAACTCATGGGCGGCAAGGCCCGCAATCGCATCCGCCTCTACAAGGATGTCGGCTCCACCGTCGAAGCGTTCCTCCAGGCCAAGCAGGAAGGCTACACCGCCGCCAAGTCCGGCTTCATCCGCGTCGACAACGATCTCGTCCGCCCCGCTTTCGCCGTCCGCGAAGGCGCAAAGCAACTCGAAGCGGTCCGCAGGGCCGTCGGTGACGACTTCGACATCTGCATCGATGCCCACGGCAAACTGACAACCACCATGGCCGTCGACTTCTGCACGCGCATCGAAGAACTCCGTCCCTTGTTTGTCGAAGAGCCCACCCAACTCGAGGACCTCGGCGAACTCGCCCACCTCCGCTCCAAAACCAAGGTGCCCCTCGCCACCGGCGAGCGTTCGTTCACCAAGTATGGCTTCTCAGAATTCTGCTCCCGCCACCTCGTCGATTTCGTCCAGCCAGACGTCTGCCACGCCGGCGGCATCCTCGAAATGAAAAAGATCGGCGTCATCGCCGAAACCTACCGCGTCGAAATGGCGCCGCACAATCCGCAGAGCGAAGTCTCCACCCTCGCCTCTTTCCACGTCGACGCCACCACCCCCTCTTCGACAATCCAGGAGTTCAACCCGTCCCGCCTCCCCTGGGTTCAGGATCTGTTCCAGGGCGGCGCAATCCGCGCCGGCAAAGGCTTCGCCGAACTCCCCGATCGTCCTGGACTTGGTGTCGACCTCGATGAAAAGGTCGCCGCCCAACACCCCTACCAACCCGTCACGCGATCCAAGTTCCGCTTCGCCGATGGCGCAGTCGCGGACCACTAACATGCGTCTCGCACTCACACTCCTGCTTTGCCTCGCCGCATTCGGCCAGGAATCGGATCGCCCCATCGCCGAATGGATCCTTCGCCAGGGCGGCGGCATTGTTCCCACAACCGCCACCGAACCCATCCGCGAACTCGATCGCCTCCCCAAGGCTGACTTCCGTATCGCCGTAGCCGACTTCACCGGAACGCTGATCACTCCCGACGACCTCCGCCGCATTCGCCACCTCCCGGAACTCCGTGAGCTCTTCCTCCCCGCGCCGATGTGGAATGAAGGAGCTGGTTCTCGCCGCGACTCCAATGACGCCTTCGAGTACCTTTCCGGCCTCAAGAAACTCGAACGCCTCCACATCAGCATCCACTTTCTAACTACTCTCAACATTCAGGACAAAGGCCTCGCCCTCATCGCCCCGCTGACACAGTTGCGCGAAATTCGCCTCGCCCAGTCCCGCGTAAAAGGAGTTACTCTCGCCCCGTTCGTCAACCTCCGGTCCATTGACTTGAGTTACACCCAGTTCAACGACGACGGCATGAAGTCTCTCGCCGGGATGGCTCATCTCGAGCGCCTCGTCGCCAAGGATACCCTCGTCACCGATGCCGGCCTCGTCCATCTTGAACCTATCGCAAACCTCACCGAACTCGACCTTTACGGTTGCCGCATTACCGATGCCGGTTTGCCTTCGATCAAACATCTCACCAAACTGCAGAAGCTCAATCTCCTCGGCGCTGCCATCACCGACGAAGGTCTCGATAACCTCGCCGCAATGTCCGGTCTTACTGAGCTCAATCTCTACCGCAGTAAGATCACCAACGCCGGCCTCGAAAAGCTCAAACGTTTCAAACACCTCACCAACCTCGACCTCCGTTATTCCCGCGTCACCCGCTCCGGCGTCGAAGGTCTCCGCGCCGCGCTGCCCAACTGCAAGATCGCGTTTCTCGACTCTGCTCCCC
>JBGSME010001052.1:0-4617 GCA_041740335.1 Bryobacteraceae bacterium
ATCACCCAGATGTCGCCGCCCTCGTAGTTCGGATACAACGCCGCAAGTGCCCCGTGCCCTGCGCGGACGTTGGCTTCCACCCACTCGGAGCCGGTCAGCGCTGTATCGCCGTAACGGTACATTCCTCGAATCGCGTGCCCACGCAGGATGTAGAACAGTTCGGGAAACTCCGCTCGGATCCATGGGCCGGTTGCGTCCTGATCATAGATCGCGTGTACGCGGAGACGGGCGATGGCGTCACGGCCGCGGCTGCCATAGCTCGCTCGCAAACGCCACACAGCCTGGGCGAGGTCCGTCGGCCCGCCCCACACCGATACCCACAGCGGCCGCCGATCGTTTTTCATCGCCCGATCCACGATCCATCGCGAACCCTCCGTATCCAAGCCCTCGCCGGTCTTCCCCGCGGTTGGCTGCCCGCTTTTCACAACAGCCAGCAAAGCATCCGCGGCCGGATAGCGCCGGTCATGAAGCAGCAGGTTCTCGCGCACTCTCGCATACGCGCCGATGGCTTCCCGGATCAATTCCGGACGCACCTTCGCCCCGTGACGCATGTTCGACGTCGCCACCAGACCTTCAATCTCGATCTCATTCGAAAACAGCAGCAGCCGGATCAGTGACTGCCCATCGTCGGGTTCCGCTTGCCCGGTGGTCAGGCTCGATATGTCGGTAAGCACCAGCAGCCGCGCGCGTTCCTCCGCCACCGCCGGACACAGCGCCAACAGCGTCCAGACCGCAAGCCTACCGGACTTGCGCAGGCACATTGCCATATCCCCATGGAACCGCCGGTGCGGAAACTCTCGGCAGTTCCGGAACCGCCCCCGGCGTCAATTGGTTTGCGAGTTCGATTCCGGCCACCGCAATCTGTCTCCCGGCGGAAACCTCGAGATTCGAATAAAAAGTAAGCCGTGTCTCATAGCCGCCTCCCGATTCCCCCAGCGCCTCTTCGGTCGGCACGTACCCAACGCAGCCATTCGATAACTCCGCCGGAAACGTAAACGGGAAACGGCTCTTGTCCTTGATCTCCAACCCGAACTCCACAAAGTACTCGGCCGGATTCGAAACGAATACGGCCGGCCCCACCTGGATCGCCTGCACCTCCACATCCGCCACCGGCTCACGGCGGATCAAATCGTTGAGCATCACCGTTTCCTTCGCGAAGATCCACTCCGTGGCCCCGGCCTGTTTCGGATCCTGATGCGTCAAGGCCAGCGCCGCCCGCACGCTCTCCGGTGATGGTTTCCGGCGCGCAATGCGCAGCGTCTTCACCCGATAGTCCACCGGCGTCAACGCCCCGCGCTTCATCAACAACATCGTCTTCACCGCTTCGGCGCCAACACGCCCACCCACTTGTTCCGCCCACTCCTCGGCGCCCGGCCGCGCATAGGCGCTCTGATTGTCCACCTGCGTGATGTCGCCGCAGGCGCCTTGCACAAACACCACGACCGCATCCGCTCCATACATCCCGCGGATCGCCTTCTCCAAATAGTAAATCCAATTCGCGGAAATCCCGCCCGGCGACGTGGTGGCATGGCAGGCATAGTTCACCACGCATCCCGCCAGCTTCCCGCTTCTGTCCCATACACCGATCACACCCACTTCCGGATCGATGGGGCCGGCCGGCTTCACAATCTCGGCATTGTTTTGCCCCGGATGCGTGAACGTCCGCCCATTGGTCATGCGAAAGCGCCGATTGAAAGCCACCTGGTCTTCGCGGCCGCTCGCGATCCCGCATAGCCGCTCCTCGCGGCTTCTATCGGCCGCGCAAACGGCCTCCACAATCCGCGTTTCAACCAGCCGCAAATACCTCGCATCGGCCATCGACGATTTCTCGTAAGCCAACATTCGCACGTGCGCGTCCGCCCCATCGAACTCGCCCGGCTGCACCATCCCCAGCGGACCCGACGAATGCGAGTGCGAAGCGTTGATCAGCACCGCTTCTCCTGTAATTCCGCACTGCGCCGCGATGCGATTTCGCGCAGCCAGCACCAGCGCCCGGGGCACGATCAACGCATCCAAACCCACCAGCGCCGCTTTCTTTCGCCCATCGTCAAACACCACCGCTCGCGCCTTGCACGAATCGTGCAGAGATTGATGGAACACCTTGCCATAACCGCCCGGCTGCTCCATTCCGATCTCCGGCGTGATGTCGCCTTCGGCAAACCCCACCTTCATCGCCGGCGCGTTCTTCCAACTTTGTGCCGCCAGCGGCAACAGAGAAAATCCAGGAACCGCAAGAAAACCTCGCCTCGTCATTGCCATTCACTCCCAGGGATCATAGCTGCCAATACTCCACACATGCCCTTCCGGATCGCGGCAGGTAAACAGGCGCCCTCCATGATCCTGATCGGCAATCTCAATCTCAATCGGCCAGCCCGCGGCCTTCGCCTTTCGGTAGGTTGCATCGGCATCCGGCACAACCACATATGGGCATTGCGTCTCGGTCTCCCCGGGCATCTGCATCAATCGCTCAAACTCGCCCCCTGTGCCTGAGCCCAGCATGATCATCCCGCCATTCAGCCGCAGTTGGGCATGCCGGATCGTATCGTTCGGGCCCGGCACAATCAAGTGTTTTTCAAATCCGATCACCGCGCACAACCATTCAATCGCCGCGGGCGCGTTGCGATAGCGTAGACACGGGATCACCGTCGAGTTGGCCATATTCACCAGCATACCTAGCGGGTCAACTCCTCCACTAGAATGCCGCTCAACTCCGCAAGTAACCTCACGCCGCGATTGTCCGGCGAATAGTCCGTCTCCGGCAGGCCATCCACCGTAAGCGCCAACGCAACCACGCCCTTCGGCGTATAGATAAGCCCTACGTCGCTGCGAAGCCGGTCCAGGGCGCCGCTCTTGCTTGCCACCGCGTACTTCGTGTGACGCCCGATCGCATCCTTGAACTGCTGCCGCTTCAGAATCGCGATCATCTCGGCGCTGGCGGCTTTGCTCACCACCTCCCCACGCTCGATCTTCTCGAGAAGCTCCGCCATCTCGCGCGCCGTGCTCACACCGATGCCAAAGCGTTCGTTCTTTTTCTCCCGCCCTGCTTTGGAGTGGCCCGACGGCCCCCCGGGCGCAAGGATTTTCCGCAGCGACCGCGTTCGTTTCAGTCCCAGCGAGTCCAGTACCTCGTTCACGCGATCTGCTCCGATGCGATCGAGAATCAGATTCGTCGCCGTGTTGTCGCTCACCACGATCATCAACCGCGCCACGTCCCGCAGCGGCAGCGCATGCCCATCGCTGAACTCGCTGAGAACACCCGCGCCGCTCACTTTCGCCGCGTCGCGCAGCACCAGCGTTTCATCCCAATCGGCGCGCCCCGCCTCCACTTCGGCAAACAGCGTCACCAGGATAGGGAGCTTGATCGTGGATGCCGTCCGCACCGGCTCATCGGCGCGAATACCGTACGACACTCCCGTCGCCAGGTTCTTCGCATAAACGCTCACGACGCCCGGAAAACCCTTCACCGCGCCGCGCACCCGCGCATCCAGAGTCGCCGCCGGACACGCCACCGCCGCGCTCAGTGCCAGTACTAGCATCCGCATTGTCATCCCCCTGATTCTAAGTCCACAGGTGCTTTTTTTTCACGGAACATGCACCCTGGCGCGGTATAACTGGTAGGGGAAGCTTCGCTTCCCGCTTCCGGTTTTTTGGATTCGGCGTTTTCAATGGCGACACACGGCAATGGCGGAGACTCTGACATACCTCTACCTGACCGAACTGCTCGGGCTCGTCGTGTACGATCTCAAGGGCCGCCGCATCGGCAAAATCAACGACGCCGCGCTCGTCCCGGTTATTGACCCCGCACGCGTCGATCGCTTCCTCGTTGGCAGCGGCTGGACCTGGCTCACCGTCCGCTGGGATCAGGTCGAATCCATCACCCTCGACGGCATCCGCCTCAAGGACGAAGTCCTCACCCCCTACCACGCCGACGAATACATGCTGCGCCTGGTTCGCGACCTCCTGGACCAGCAGATTATCGACGCCCAGGGCCGCAAGGTGGTTCGCGTCACCGACGCAACCTTCGATGTTCGCAATGGGCGTGAACTCCGCATGATGGAGGTCGACATCGGAATGCGCAGCGTCTTCCGCCGGCTTACCCGAGGCATCCTCCCGCGCCGCTGGATCCGCCGCCTGCAGGAACCGATTTCCGTCAGTTCCATTCCCTGGGAGTTCACCAATATCCTGGAGCCCGATCCCCATCGCCGCCTCCGCCTCAATATCAAAACAAGCTTGCTCGAAAAGCTCCACCCTGCGGACCTCGCCGACATCGTCGAGGAACTCGATCCGGAAGACCGCGAAGCCATTTTCGAAGCCATGGATTCCGAGAAAGCGGCCGAAGCGCTCTCTGAGATCGATCCGGAAATTCAGGCGTCCATTCTCGAATCCCTCGAAACCGGCAAAGCCGTCGAGATCCTCGAGGAGATGACCCCCGCCGACGCCGCTGCTGCCATGGCCGAACTCAACGCCGAAACCAGCGCCGAAATCCTCGACGAAATGGAAGGCGAGCCCCAGGAAGAGGTTCGCGAACTCCTCGAATTCGAGGACGATACCGCCGGCGGAATGATGGACACCGAAATGCTCGTGCTTCCCCCCACCGCCACCGTGGACCAAGCCCGC
>JBGSME010001053.1:0-6666 GCA_041740335.1 Bryobacteraceae bacterium
CGCGAGCACAAGTTTGTCGTGATGGCGTTGGATCGCAAGACGGGAAAAACGATTTGGGAGCATACTGCGGCAACCGCGACGCCGCATGAGGGATATCATCGCCAGTACGGGAGTTTTGCGTCGAACAGTCCGGTGACCGACGGGAAGCGGCTTTTCGCGTTTTTCGGATCGCGGGGATTGTACGCCTACACTCTGGACGGAGAGCTTCTCTGGAAGAAAGACTTTGCCCCGATGCACATGCGGCTGCAATTCGGCGAAGGGTCACCAACGGTGTTGGCGGGAGACCGGCTACTGTTGAAGTTCGACCAAGAAGACGAGAGTTTTCTGCTGGTGTTAAACGCCGCCGATGGGAAGGAGTTATGGCGGGCTTCGCGGGATGAGCCGAGTTCGTGGTCGCCGCCATTGGTTATCACTTACAGGGGTGTTGAGCAGGCGATTGTGAGCGCAACCAATCGCGTGAAGTCCTACGACTTGAAGACAGGCAAAGTGATCTGGGAAGTGGGTGGGCTCGGGAGCAACGTTATTCCGGCGCCGGTGGTACACAATGATTCCGTGCTGGTGATGAGCGGCCATCGGGATCCCAACCTGCTGGCGATCAAACTGGGCGGCACGGGCGATTTGACGGGGTCCGACGCGGTGCTATGGACGAATCAGCGGGGCAATTCATACACAGCGTCGCCGGTTTTGCACGATGGCAAACTGTATTTCGTGTCCGATAACGGGATGTTGAGCTGTCTCGATGCGACTACCGGAAAACCGCACTACTTACAGCAGCGGTTGGGGGACAAGCCGTATAACTTCAAGGCGTCGCCGGTGGCGGCGAACGGTAAGCTGTACCTTGCCACCGAGCAGGGCGATGTACTGGTTGTGAAGATGGGTGAAACCTACGAGATGCTGGCGGTGAATTCGATGGGCGAGCAGATGTTCGTGGCGACGCCGGCGATCGCGGACGGCGAGATCTACCTACGGGGCCCGTCGGCGTTGTATTGCATCCGGAAATAGACTTATTGCGGCCGAAGGATTCGGGCGTATAGATCGGAGTAGCTCGCCGCGGACGTTTCCCAGGAGAAGTCGCGCGACATTGCTGTTTTGATTCGCTCGTTCCACGCGATGGGATCGTGATATTCGGTGAGTGCACCGCGGATGGCGATCAGCAATTCGCGCCCGGTGTATCCGGAGAACTTGAAGCCGGTGGCGGCGTCGACGGTATCGTCGAGCCCGCCGGTGGCGCGGACGACGGGGATGGTGCCGTATCGCAGACTGTACATCTGGTTTAGGCCGCAGGGCTCAAACAGACTTGGCATCAGGAAAATGTCGGCGCCTGCTTCGATGCGATGGGCGAGAGGGTTGTCGTAACCGAAGTGCCCCCAGACGCGATCGGGAAAACTCGCCATCAGGTGGCGGAAGAGTTCCTCGTAGCGCTCTTCACCGGAACCAAGAAAGACGAGCGCGACATCGTCGTTCGAGAAGAGCTCGAAGGCGATGTCGGCGAAGACGTCGAAACCCTTTTGGCGGGCAAATCGGGACACGATTCCCAACAGGGGACGTTTACCGGTGCTGGCTGGAAGGCCAGCGTAGCGAATGAGTGACTCTTTGCAGGTGTGTTTGCCGGTGAGATCGGCGGCGGAGTAGGGTGCGGCGATGGCCGGATCGCGATCCGGGCTCCAATCGGTGTAATCGACACCGTTGAGAATACCGGTGAGCTTGGCGGCATGTTCGCGAAGCAAACCATCCAGGCCATAGCCGAACTCCGGGCTCTGAATTTCGCGGGCATAGGTGGGGCTGACGGTGGTGATGGCGTCGGCGAACAGGATACCGGCTTTCATAAAATTCACGTCGCCGTAGAACTCGAGGTAGGGAGGCTGCAGCAACCAACGTTCGAGGCCGAGATCGGAGAAAGCGGTTGGCGCGAAGCGGCCTTGGTGCTCGAGGTTGTGGATGGTGAATACAATCCGGGTGTCTTTCAGGATCGGGTCAAGGTTGAAGCGGGTGCGAAGGTAGGCGGCGGCGAGAGCGGACTGCCAATCGTGAAGATGTAGGATCGGCGCGGGGAAGACGTTGCGAAGCACGCCAAGAGCGGCGACCGAAAAAGCGGCAAAGCGTAGGTGGTTGTCGGCGAAGTCGTGACCGTAGGCGTTATATAGGCCATCGCGATCAAAGAGACGGGGGCAATCGACGAAGAAGTAGGGAGTGCCGCCGCGATCCTCGCGGAAGATGGAGCAGGTGAGGACGTGCGAGCCGAGGTAAAGCGGAAGGTCGGGGAGAACGCAGCGCGCACGGTCGAGCGGGATGGAGCGGTATCGCGGCATGACGATCGCGACTTCGTGACCTTGGCGAGCCAGAGCGGCGGGGAGAGCACCGGCGACGTCGGCGAGTCCGCCAGTCTTCGCGAACGGGGTAGCTTCGGAGGCGGCCATGAGGATGCGTGACATGTGAACTCACCATGATAATCTGAGCGGTGATGACAAGAAGACAGCTTTTCGGCGCGGCGGCGGGCGCGATGCTTGGTGCGCAAGAGAAAACAGAAGCTCCGAACATTCTTTTTCTCATGCCGGACCAGTGGCGCGGGATGGATTTGGGGTCGGCTGGGAACCGGCAGGTTCGAACGCCGAACCTCGATCGGTTGGCGGCGGACGGCATGCAGTTCGACAATGCGGTGGCGAACACGCCGGTGTGCACGCCGGCGCGATCCACGCTACTGACGGGGAAGTATCCGTACACTACGGGGACGGCGGTGAACGACGTGCAGTTGCCGATCCAGGAGGTGACACTCCCTGAGATTCTGGGGCGGCGGGGCTATTACACCGGATTCATCGGCAAATGGCATCTCGATGGTGGATTGCGGATGCCGGGTTACGTTCCGCCTGGCAGCCGGAGGCAAGGCTTCGATTATTGGGCGGCGAACGAATGCAGCCACGCTTATTTCAAGCAATGGTATTTTCGCGACGACCCCAAGCGGATCGACATCGACGGCTATGAGGTTTTCGAGTGGACCAAGCTCGGATCAGAATTCCTGGACAACGCCAAGGACAAGAAGCAGCCGTTTTGTTTGTACATGCAGTACGGGCCGCCGCACGATCCGTATCTTGCTCCGCCGGGATACGAGACGATGTACGATCCGGCGAAGATCGAGTTGCGGAAGAACTGGAAAGCGGGCGCGAAGCGAAACGGAACAACGAAGGAGATCGCCGGCTACTATGCGGCGATCGCGTGTCTGGATGAACAGATCGGCAAGATTCTGGGGAAGCTGGATTCGTTGGGGATGAGCGACAACACGATCGTGTTTGTGACGTCGGACCATGGGGACATGCTGGGGTCTCAAGGGACGTTCCTGAAACGCAAACCGTGGGAGGAGAGTGTGCGGGTTCCGGGTATCTTCCGGTGGCCGAAGGGGATCAAGCCGGGGCGGCGATCGAACGCACCCTTCTCGCATGTGGACGCGGTGCAAACTTTGTTGGGGTTGTGCGGAGTGGAGAGCCCGGCGAGGATGCACGGATTCGACTATTCGGGGCATCTACGCGGCGAAGGCGGCGCGACACCGGAATTCAGCCATCTGATGATCCATACGAAGACGGAGTTGGATGAGAATGGTCCGTGGCGTGGACTGCGAAGCAGCAAGTGGAAATACGCGCGGCATGAGGATCGGCCGTGGGTGTTGTACGACTTGGAGAACGATCCGTACGAGATGAACAATCTGGTAGGCGATCGCAGCCAGGCGAAGCAGATGGCGCGATTCGACGGCGTGATTGCGGCGCACATGGCCGCGACCGGCGACCGTTGGGACGAATTGTTCGACCGGCCTTACAGGTAGGGTGCGCGGGCGGCGCCGTTTCGCAGCAGGCGAATCCAGAAGGTCTTCGGGGCGTGTGTGAGCTTCAGACGTCGAGGTGGTTCAAGCGGCCATTGGCGTCTCCCAAAGTGCTTGCTGGGATTCCCATGTGTTCGAGCATCGTCACGTACAGGTTCGTCATCGGCGTGTAGTGCGGGTAGCGGAGGTGGCGCCCAGTGCGAAGCTTACCGTTGCCTCCGCCGGCGAGGATGACGGGGAGATCGTGATGGGTGTGCTTGTTGCCGTCGGAGATGCCGGAACCGTAGACGATCATGGAGTGATCGAGGAGGCTTCCGTCGCCGTCCTGAACGGAATCGAGACGGCCGAGGAAAGCGGCGAAGGCGCGGACGTGATACTCGTTGATGCCGCGGATTTTCTCGATCCACTCGGGGTTGCCTTTGTGGTGCGTGAGATTGTGGTGGCCGTCGGGGATTCCGATTTCGCGGTACGGGCGATTTGAACCTTCGCGCGCGAGCATGATGCTGATGACGCGGGTGAGATCGGCCTGCATGGCAATGGTCATCATGTCGAACATGACGCGCGAGTGTTCCTGGAAATCGACGGGGATACCGGCGGGCTTTTCGAAACCGGGGGCAAGGGTGGAGAGGTCGACGGTGGAGGCCGCGAGTTTTTCCGCGTTGGCGATGCGGGTTTCGATCTCACGGATGGCGGTGAGGTACTCATCGAGTTTTCGCTTGTCGGTTGCGCCGAGCGAGGTCTGGAGCGAGCGGGCGTCTTCGAGGACAAAGTCGAGAACACTGCGATCGTAGAGTTTGCGGCGGGCGCGGGCGGCCTCGGTTTCGGTGGGATCGAGGTCTCCGAAGAGACGTTCGAAGACAGCGCGGGGATTCACTTCGGGCGGGTTGGGCGTATTGGGTCCACGCCAGGAGATGGAATTGGAGTAGGCGCAGGAATAGCCGGAATCGCAGTTGCCGGCGAGGCGGCCCATTTCGAGGCCGAGTTCGAGGGACGCAAAGCGGGTTTTACTGCCGATGGATCGCGCTGCTACCTGATCGACGGAGACGTCGAGACTGATGTCGGCCCCGGAGGTTTTCTTCGGATGGATGCCGGTAAGGAACGTGGATGCGGCGCGGGCATGGTCGCCGGGGCCGTCCCCGAGGGCGCGGCCGGTGTTGTGAGTGAGTCCGGTGATGACGTTGATTTTTTGGCGCAGAGGTTCGAGCGGCTTCATCACGCGTTTGAAGTCGTAGTTGGGGCCAGTGGCATCGGGCGTCCAATCCTGCATGATGATGCCGTTGGGAACGTAGGCGAACATCATGCGTGTGGGGGCGAGCCCATTTGCCTTGGCGGGAGTGGCGAAGGCGGGTGTCATGGCGTCGAGCCAGGGCAACGCTACGCTAGTGCCGAGGCCGCGTAGCAGGGTGCGGCGCGAGAGATGTTTACGGGTCATCGTGGTGGACCTCCGGACTGTGGGACTGAGTTGGCGGCGGCGAGCGGCCTACGCCGCTCTTCGCCACGGCGCATTTGGAACGTGGGGCTGTGAACGATTTCGCGAATGAGCGTGGAGAAACGGTATTCGCCGGCGGCGACATTGGCGATGATGGCGCGAAGTGTGGGCTTGTCGTAGGACTCGAGTCCACGGCCGAGGGCGAAGATACTGAGCTTCTCGGTAAGGCAGCGGGTGAACTCGTCCTTTTCGCCGAGCAAGATGCGCTTCATTTCGGCCGGGGTGGTGAATCGTTTGTTCCCGGGCAGTTCGCCAGCGGGATCGATTTCGAACCGTCCGTCGTGGGTCCGCCATGCGCCCACCGGATTGTAGTTTTCCAGGCCAAACCCAAGGCCATCCATTTTTGTGTGGCAGACGGCGCAGTTGGGGTCGGCACGGTGCTTCTCCATTTGGGCCCGCAGGGAGACGGTAGTCCCGATTTCGTCTTCGCGCAGAGCGGGGACATCGGCCGGCGGGGGAGGCGGCGGCGAGGCGAGGATGTTCTCGAGCAGCCAAATGCCGCGAAGAACCGGCGACGTCCGATTGGGATGGGAGGTGATGGCAAGCACGCTCGACTGTGTCAGGATGCCGGAGCGTTGAACGCCGTCGAGTGGAACGCGGCGAAAGTTGCGTCCGGTGACGCCTTCGATGCCGTACAGGGCGGCGAGGCGCTCATTGAGGAAAGTGAAGGGGCCATCGATGAAGTCTGTGATCGGCCGGTTCTCCCGCATGACGGCTTCGAAGAACAGGAGCGTTTCGCGGCGCATTGCTTCGCGCAGATCAGCGTCGAAGCCGGGGAACTTCTGCGGGTCTGGAGAGAGTTGGTTCAGGTTGCGGAGTTCGAGCCATTGACCGGCGAAGTTCCCGACGAAGCCGACGGCTTTGGGATCGGCGAGCATTCGCGCCACCTGTGCATCGAGAGTCGCGGGCTGGTGCAGTTGGCCGTGTTCGGCAAGGGAAAACAGCTCCGAGTCCGGCATAGAGGACCACAGGAAATAGGAGAGCCGCGTGGCCAGTTCGTAATCGCTGATTCGATGGACGGCGGAGGGGTCATCCGGGGCGTGGTCGCGCTCGATTCGAAACAGGAAGTGCGGCGAAACGAGAGCGGCTTTGACGGCGAGTTGAATTCCAGAAGCGAAACTGTCGCCCTGCTTGTTGGCGAGGTCCACTAGTGCGGCGAGGCGACTGAGTTCGCTATCGGAGACGGGGCGGCGCCATGCGCGGGGCAGGAAGGCAGCGAGGATTCTGCGGGCGCAACCGGCATCAAAGGTGCCCGGTTCCGGGGTGCAGACGAAGAGCGGATTGGCCGTGGCCGCCTGGACGGTAAAAGGTCCGCGCACTTCGATGGCGTCCACCCAAATGTTGTCGTTGGGGTCACGCGGGACGGCAG
>JBGSME010001054.1:0-2393 GCA_041740335.1 Bryobacteraceae bacterium
CCGCCGCCGCCCGCATCGGCGGCGAGTTCCGCGAGAGTCCCGATATCGAAGCCGGCCTCCGCTCCACCATCGGTAGCGCCCTGATGGCCCTCGGCGACGCGGAGAAAGCGCGCCCTCACGTCGAGCGCGCGGTTGACCTCGCCACGAAGATACATGGTCCTGAACACTCGGCAAGCATCCGCGCCCTTACTGCACGCGGCCGCCTGCGTATGGCTACCGGCGACTATGCCGGCGCCCAGAGTGACCTTGAATCCACCCTCGCCTGGTACATCCGGACGAAGCACCCCGAAGTCGCCTTCCAGCACAGCCTCATCGCCGAATCCTACTACCGCCGATCCGATCTCGGCAACGCCCGCCGGCACTTCGAAGCGGCCCTCGCCGCCATGCGCGGGCAGTTCGGCGACCGTCATATCACCACCGCCACCATGATCAACAATCTCGGCGTGATCTGCGACGACGCTGGCGACGCCGCTCGCGCACAAACCTACTTCGCCGAAGCCGCCCGAACCCTTCGCGACCTTCCGGGTCCGCCGCCCAATCTCGTCTACCCGCTCCTCGGCCTCCTCCGCGGCGCTTTCTTCCGCGGCGACTACGCACAGGCCAAAGCGATCGCGGAAGAAGCTTACGCGCACGCCAGAAAAACCAACGGCGAGCGTCATCCCAACACGGCAACCGCTGCCATGCAACTGGCGCTCGTCAAGGCCCATCTCGGCGAGCCGGAATCGGAGCCGGTCGCCCGCCAGACGCTCACCCTGCTGCGATCCCTGTTCCCCGCCGCCCACATCGAAATCTCCCGTGGGCTCGCCACACTCGGCCGGATCCTTATTCTTCGCGGTCACGCTTCCGCCGCCGCGCCCTTGCTCGAACAAGCCCACCGGATTGCGCTCGGCGTCTATCCCAAAGCCAACTGGCGCCGTGCCGAACCGCAAATCTTCCTCGGCGCCGCTCTTGCTCAAACCGGCCGGCCGGCCGAGGCGCGCTCTACCCTCGACGAAGCCCTGCACGAGATGTCCGCCATTTTGCCGGAAACCCACCCGCGCGTCGCCGAAGCCCGCCGAATCCATGATCGCTGCCTCGCTTCGCCGCCCGCCGGCTGCACCCAATAGGCAACTAACCTGCCTTCTTGCTGCTCGCCCGCCGCTGCTTCGGCTTGCTCTTGCCGATGAGATTGTGGACCACGGCAGCGCGGATAAGATCCTTCCAGGCCGCCTCGTCGATCTCACCGCCTTCGGGGATGTCGATGGCGCGCCGGACATTGCCGTCGAGGCTGGAGTTGAATAAACCGGAAGGGTCCTCCAACGCGGCTCCCTTGGCAAATGTCATCTTGACTACCTTCTTATACGTCTCTCCCGTGCAGACAATACCGCTCTGGGACCAGACAGGCGTCCCCATCCACTTCCACTCCTCGACGATTTCAGGGGCTGCCTCGTGTATGATCTCGCGCACTCTCGCGAGCGTCTTCCCGCGCCAGTCCCCGAGTTCCTTGATCTTTTTGTCGATCAATGCAGAGGCGGATTCCACCGGGACGGGCGTTTTCATGTCAGCTCCAACTCTCACATTATGAACCTTCCGAAGCAGCCGTGACGGCGCGGAACGTTTCGAAGTAGAGGTCCAAAGGGATGGTGGCATTGGCCGTCGCCCGCACCACGACCTGATAGCTTGGCGGAAACGCGGACCCGGGAATGCGTTCGCGGAGGGCCATCATATGGCGCTGCGAACTGAAGTACTCGGCTGCCGCCTGAATGCCGGCGGAATTGGAGCCGGTGAGCAGAACGGTCCGGAACTCGCCGCCTGGAGCGCCTTCGCTCGGCACCACCGTGATGAGGCCATAAACAACGCTGGCATAGTCGCCGTTGCCATAGGAGGGCAGCAGCCACTTTTTGGTGGCGCGATCGTAGACGGCATACTCGCGCAACTCGGGATTGAATTCCACAGTGAGCGGAGTCTTGGCGAGCAACGCGCCGGCCTCGCGGCTGTACTCCGGGCGCCCGAAGACGATGGCATTGCGGCGTTTCAACAGAGGTCCGCCGGCGACGCGATTGGGCACAACTTCCCAGGTGACGCCGGCCAGCGTGAGCACACGGGCTACGGCAACGGTTCCCATGGCATCGCCCCAGAGCAGCGAGTTGGGAGTGGGCCGCAGGAACAACGATCTGGCCGGGGGCAGCGCGGGAAACTGGTTATACCATTGCCTTAGAAGCTGCTGCTCCACTTGCGGACGATCGAAAGGAACGCGCGTTTCCGTGGGCCGGACGAACAGGTGCATAGGGGCGGCGACGTGGACCATGGTACGGCCGGCAGAATCCACCAGCGGTCCCCAAGCTTCACGGAGAATCCGCGGCAGAGTGTCGGAGCGCGCCGGCCCGATCCACAGCCAGGACACCAGGGAAGCG
>JBGSME010001055.1:0-4349 GCA_041740335.1 Bryobacteraceae bacterium
GCGGGTGGGGCGAGGGGTGAAGTTTGGCCGTTGGCAGCGGCGATCGTTACCGGATGCGGACGCGCGCGGCTCGGGGTCGGCAGCGCACGGTGGTCCGGATCACTCGACGTCTTCGGCGAGGTTCTCGAACTTTGTGAACTGGCGGAGGAATGCCAGCTTCACCTTGCCGGTTGGGCCATTTCTCTGCTTGGCGATGATAATCTCCGCCAGGCCCTTGAGATCTTCCCGATCCGGCTTGTAGTATTCGGGACGGTAGATGAACCACACCATGTCGGCGTCCTGCTCGATGGATCCGGACTCGCGGAGGTCGCTCAACTGCGGCATGTTGTCGCCGACAGTACGCGTTTCGGGTCCGCGATTCAATTGGGACAGAACGAGAAAAGGCACCTTCAATTCCTTGGCGAGGAGTTTCAGGCCGCGAGACAAGGCGCTCACTTCCTGAGTGCGGTTCTCGTTCCGCCCGCGGCCGCTCATCAACTGCAGATAGTCGATCACGACGAGGCTCAGGCCTTGCTCGGCCTGAATGCGGCGGAGCTTCGCATGGATATCCATGAGATTGGCGGCGGCGGAATCGTCGATGTAGAGAGGGGCTTCCGCCAGCTTCAAAGCCGCCATCTGGAGCATGCGGCGCTCATCCTGATTCAGATAGCCGAGGCGGAACTTCTGTTGATCGACGTGGGCTTCGGCGCACACCAGGCGGGTGAGCAGTTGCTCTGAAGACATTTCGAGCGAGAAGACGGCGACGGGACGTGGATCGACGTCGCGGGTGGCGATGCGCTGGGCGATATTGAGGGCGAGCGCGGTTTTGCCCATGGCGGGACGGGCGGCGATGATGATCAGTTCACCGGCATGAAAGCCGCTGGTCATCTCGTCGAGCTTGAAGTAGCCGCTGGCCAACCCGCTTACGCGCTGGCTGGGGTCAAGAAAAGCGCTGATGCCTCCCTCGAACTCCTCAATGATCTGTCCGGGCGTTTTGAGGCTGCTGGTGCCGGCGTCGCCGAGCTTGAGAAACGACTCCTCAGCCTCGGCGAGCAGCAAATCGGGCGGCTCCTGATCGAGCATGGCTCGCTCAATGAGCTTTTGGGAGCTCAGGATGATCCGGCGGAGGAGCGCTTTCTCGCGAACGATGCGAACGTAGCTTTCGAGGTTGTAGATCTGCGGGAGCCCGTCATCGAGCGAGACGAGATAGCCCAGACCATCGACAGACTCCAACTGGCCGCGGCGCATGAGTTCGTTGGCGACGGTGATGCGGTCAATTTTTTCGCCGGCCTCTGACAGCGTGATCATGGCACCGAAGATGCGGCGGTGCTTCTCCATGCTGAAGTCTTCCGGCTTGAGCGTGGCGCCGACGATGATGAAGTTGCTGTCCTCGAGCAGGATGGCGCCAAGGACCAATTGCTCGGCGTCTACGTTGGAGGGCAGTCCCTTCTCGAAAGTGATATCGCGTGAAGCCATCGGGGTCAGACTACGGTAGCGTGGTGAGCCGACGGGCGCAAGACTGTGATAAAGCCTCTAATACGAACACCTTACGCTGAGGAAAACGGGGCTAAGACCCGGCTCGCGCCTGAGGACGGAAACGTGAACAAACCAAAGGAGTTAGAGACTATTTCCACAGTCCATCCACAGGTTGACCGGAAACAGGATCGTTACTCTCTGTTTATACCCCGAGCCGGGGCCGGAAGCCAAGTTATTTCCGCTCAGGCACATAGCCGGGGCTGGGGGAAAAGTTTGCGGGTGGCTACTTTTTGTCGGAGTTGGAGCTGCTGGTTTTGCCGGAGTCGCTGGTCTTGCCGGAGTCAGCGGAGGCGGACTTGGATTCGGATTTCGACTCGGACTTCGATTCCGACTTGGACTCGGATTTGTCTCCGCCGGACTTCTTCTCGCCGTCGGAGCCTTTGGAGCCACCACCGGACCCACCGGACTTGCCGTAGTCGGTGATGTAAAACCCAGTCCCCTTGAATCGCAGAGATGGCGCCGAGACCAGGCGCTCGACGGCGCCGCCACAGCCGGCGTGCTCGACCAGAGGTTCGTCGGCGAACTTCTGGATCACTTCAAAGACACCTTCACATTTCTTGCAACGATACTCGTAGAGCGGCATAGAGATTCAAAAACGGTCGAAATTATTTGGGCGGACGAGGCAGGTTGAGGGGGCCATCGGGGGTCGCTTTGGGCGCCCCGGGAGCGGCAGTCTGCCCGGCCTTGGCGGAATCATTCTTGGCAGCTTCCAGACCTAGGGTGAGCACTTCAATTGCTTTGTTTAATTGAAGATCTTCGTCGGATTTGGGCTGGGGAGGCGTAGCGGGAGCGGGGGCGCCTTCTTCCTCTTCCGGCTGGTTGCTTTCCGGATCGGAAACGACGAGGGTAGGCGTTACGCCGACATCCTGAATCGCTTTTCCGGAAGCGGAGTAATACTTGGCGACGGCCATGATGACGGCGGTGCCATCATCCAAGGTGAGAGCTTTTCGCTGGGCAGCCATGCCATAGGAACGCTCACCCACCACTTCGGCGCGTTTGTTGTCGAGCCATGCCGAGGCGGCGATCTCGGTTCCGCCGGCGGTACCACGATTGGTGAGCACGACCATGGGGAGTTTGGAAACCTGCGCGGCATCGGCATCGATCACGCGCTTGGCCACCTTCTGGCCTTGGAGATATGTAATTTGTCCTTTGGCGAGAAAGGCGTCCGCGAGGACCAAGCCTTCCGCTTCGTCGCCTTCGGCGCTGTTTCTGAGGTCAAGGATCAGCTTCGATGCGCCTTGTTTTTCAAGTTCAGCCACTTTCGTCTTGACCTGGGTGGTACGCCCCTTGTCGAGCACAGGGATTGCGATATACCCGATGCCTCCGGGCAGAATCTTGCCGGTAACGGGGGGCATTTCATAGCGAGCGCGAGTTAGGCCCATCTTCTGCGCTTCGGCGCCGCGGCGGACTCGAATCACGCTGAGCTCCACCGCCGTTCCCGGATCACCCCGGAGCAGGTATCTGGCGTAAGCAAGCGGCATGTCGCGGGTGCTGACGCCGTTGATGGCTTCCACAATGTCGTAGGTGGCCAAGCCGAGCACCGCGGCCGGCGAACCGGGGATGGCGTCGACGATGCCGATGTAGCCGGACCGCCGAGAAAGCACGAGGCCGACATCGGCCTTTTTCTGACTGAAGGAATCCTGATACTGTTTGTACTGCTCGGCGTTGAGGTAGCTGGCGAACGGATCGATGGACTCGAGCAGCCCATTCAAGGCACCGAGGGTCACGTTGTGCATGTTCGGTTCTTCGACGTAGTCGCTCTTGATCTTCGAGACGACTTCGCTGAAAACCGCGAAGTGCTTGTAGGCGTCCCCGTCGGCGGCGCTGCTGCGGCCCAGTACGGTGCCAAGCAATAAAAGCACCAACAGGCAAGTAGAGCCGCTTACCACCACGAACTGAAGCCGCTTCGTCATCGGTCCCCTTTCAGGCGCGATCCGCCTGCTTACAGTCTATCATGCGGCTCCAATGGGGCTCGGCGGGAGGCGGGGAGAGGGTTGGAGCGCTCGATTGCGGTTGCGGCTCGGAATCGCGTATGCGGGAATATGGCATACGTGGGCTGATCGCACCCGCGGGAGACGGGTGCGATGGGAAGGAGTAGATGGGGGCTTCGGCGGAGCTAAGCGGCGGCTTTGGCGGCGTTCAAGGCAGCGTCGTAGTTGGGATGATCGGCGACTTCGCCGACGTATTCGGCGTGCACGATCTTGTTGCTCTTGTCGACGACGAAGATGGCGCGGCTGAGGATGCGGAGATCCTTGATGAGGGTGCCGTAGGCGGAACCGAAAGAGCCGGAGCGGTGGTCGGAAACCATCTGCACCTTGTCGATGCCGAACGCTCCGCACCAGCGCTTCTGGGCAAAAGGAAGGTCCATGCTAAAGGTGTAGATCGCGACGCCATCGAGCTTGGCCGCCTCTTCGTTGAAGCGGCGGGTCTGCGCGTCGCAGACCGGGGTGTCGAGCGAGGGCACCACACTAAAAATGCGAACACCGTTTCCGGTGGAAGCGAGTGTGACGGGTTGGAGGCTGGTGTCCACGGTTTCAAAGCCGGGGGCGGTGTCGCCGGCCTTCAGTTCCGGACCATCGAGCGCGAGGGAGTTTCCCCGAAGTGTGGTTGTTCTTGCCATAAGCGCCTATTGTAGCAATTCGCCCAGCTTGTCTACGCTCGTCACAGGAAGCTCGCACGTAAAATTCCTGCAGACATAAGCGGCGGCGGAACCATCGACGAGGGTCATGGCTGCGGTGGCGGGAAGGCGCGCCGGGCCGGCGTGGAGGACGACATAGTCCGGGAGGAACCGCTTGCGGACTTCGCGCGCGAGTGCGGCGAAATCGCCGGAAGCG
>JBGSME010001056.1:0-4702 GCA_041740335.1 Bryobacteraceae bacterium
TCGGTGGCGATGACGAGCATCGCGTTCTTCGGGACACGGTTCAGCGCTGCGGGAACCGCGGCGAGCGCCATTTCCACGATCAGTTTTCGCAGGGCCGCGCCCTCGCTGGCCTCCGCCGCCGCGTTGCTGAAGCGGAGCAGCAAGTCAAACCCCGGCAGCATGCTGACGTCGTTGCCCGCGGCCGCTTGTCCGGATGCGCCATACCTCGCGTGCTCAGGACGCAGAACGACGGTGACGCTGTTGGGATTGACGCCGATGCCGCCTGGCGCCGCATCCGCGGCAACTAGCAAGAAGACCGATTTCCCAACCCGGACGCGATCTCCGGGCGCGAGTATCCGCTCCTTCACCGGCTCGTCGTTCACATAGGTGAGGTTCCGGCTGTCGAGATCGCGGACGCGAACCTCGCCGCCAGTGCGAACGATGAGGCAATGTCGGCGGGAGATGGAGGAATCAAGGATGGCGATGTCGTTGCCAGGCTCGCGTCCGATGAAGGACTCCTCACGATCGAGTACGAAAACGTCGCCTTGCCGGGGACCAGCGACAGCGTCGAGGCGAGGGGCTTCGGAATGCGGTGACGCGCTCACGGCAAGAGTATATCGAAGTCGGGGGGCAAGAAAAGTACTAGTTTTGCCGATTTAGGTGGTTCTACCTAGCAGAAGTGTTTGTTCCGCAACCTTTCCGCTAGGTGTTTCAACCTAATGGAGTTGTAAGCGGCGGGTCCGCCCGGGTTGATGTCCCAAGTGTTTTCTTCTGCTTAGTGGAGACTTCGGAGAGCGGGGCGAGGGTGGAACTGTTTGGTACGCACCGTGCATTAGTGTAAGGTGTCGAGAGCAGTCATTCCGAGCAAGCAAGGAGATTAAGGCCATGAAGGTTCGCACGAAAGTCAAAGCCGGCGCCGCCAGTTGGGGCACATAGTCCGGTCTCAACAGATTCTTCGAAGGTCATCGGGCCATGCAGCACACTGGGAAACCGGTTGCGGCATGGCCCGATGGCTTTTGGGTGGATGCTAAGAGGTTCCACCTAGCAGAAAGGTTTGACCAAGAGCAGTTCCGCTAGGTATTTGGACCTAGCCGGTGTTTTCGCTGTGGATGGGGCACGGGTGATTTTTCGATTGTTATCTATCGGTTAGCGGAGGTTGATGGGGCGATGGCGAGGGAGAACCCGGTTTGGTACCCACCGTGCATTAGTGTAAGGTGTCGAGGGTAGCAAGCCCGAACAAAACAAGAAAGGGAGACAAGGCCATGAAGGTTCGTACGAAAGTCAAAGCCGGCAGCGCCATCTGGGGCACGTAGTCCGGTCTCAACAAATTCTCCGAAGGTCATCGGGCCATGCAGCACACTGGGAAACCGGTTGCGGCATGGCCCGATGGCTTTTTGTTCTAGTGGGCTGGCGGCGCTTTCGGGCGGGAAAAGGCTTTGGGGATATTGATTTTGAAAGGCTCGCCGGTTCGCGGTGGGACATTAATTTTGGGCGGCGCGGGTTTGGCGACGGCCGGGGCTTCCGGCGCGGCAGGTTCCGCGTTTTGGACCAGGAACGGCGCGATCTGTTCGGCGGACGGCGGTTCACGCTCCAGGAATTCAATTCCAGCGACGCTGATCATGAGCGCGCTCTTGTCGTCGGCGGTGATAAAGCCCTTCTCTTTGAGGAACCACATATCGATGGTGAGTTCCTCGAGGGTCAACTTGATCACCTTTTCGAGCATACGGATTGGCAGGCCGGGAGTGCGCGGCGTTAGGCGGCGGCGGTTATAGAGCAAGCACATGAGGCATAGGCGCCGGTTTGCGTCCTGGTGCAGGCGAAAGAAGAAATCGTCGACATCGAAGGCGAGGGGCGCCTCGTCGCCGCCGTCGCCGAGGCGCACCGCGTCGAAAGCCTTTTTCGATTCCGGGTCCGCCAGCAACTCGTAGGAGGCCGTGACGGCGGCGTACTTCTCTTTGTCTCCTTCCTGCTTGTACTTCAGCGCGAGCGCTGTGTAGGCGGCGTGAATAGTGGCACTGTCGGCTTTCGGCTCTACGCCGAGCATCTGGTAGTGGTCGACAAAGGAAGCGATCGGAGCGCTCATTGTTATCTCTTATCGGCAGGTTTCGCCGCAACGACGCTAAGGGCTTCCACCGAGTTTCGGCGGTATACTGCTGACTAACACATGAAGCGCAACGCCAAACGCACCGACGCCCGGGCTCAATCCATGCATCGACGAGTGTTTCTAGGAGGCTTGGCCGCAGCGTCCGGCTTGGGCCTTCGCGCGCAGACTCCGGAAGCCCGTCTAGAAGTGTTGACAGAAGAGCCGATTGGCCGCATTGCGCCGGAGATCTATGGCCACTTTGTGGAGCATCTGGGCGGGGTGGTGTACGACGGGGTTTGGGTGGGCGAGGACTCTTCCATCGCCAACGTGGGCGGGCTGCGAAAGCAACTGGTGGACGCACTGCGGGTAGTAAAGCCGGGGGTGATCCGGTGGCCCGGCGGATGTTTCGCCGATCAGTACGACTGGCGCGACGGAGTGGGTCCGCGCGGGGAGCGGCCACGCCGAACGAATTTTTGGGTGGACTCACGGGAGTGGCCTGCGAAGGCCAACCGGACCGGTGTCCAGGTCTACGACAGCAACCATTTCGGCACGATCGAGTTTGCGCGGTTGTGCCGTGAGACCGGCGCCGAACCTTATTTTGCGGCGAACCTTCGCAGTCTACCGGCGCAGGATTTCTGGCGCTGGGTGGAGTACGCGAACTCGCCGGAATCGTCGACTACGCTGGCATCCCGGCGCGGCGCGGATGGCAGCCGCGCGCCGTTGAATGTGCGCTATTGGGGCGTGGGCAACGAGAGCTGGGGCTGCGGCGGCAACTTCGAGCCGGAAGAATACGCGACGGAGTTCCGGCGGTACACGGCGTGGGTGCCGAGCTACGGTGTGGATCCGCGGGTGGTGGGGTCAGGCCCGAACGGCGGTGAAATCGGATGGACGAGGCGATTTTTCGAATCTGCGGCGAAAAGGGGCGGTCTGAACCGGATGTGGGGTTGGGGGCTGCATCACTATTCGTGGAACGCGAGCGCCGGGCGGACACGGGATTGGTTCGAGGGCAAGCGCGACGCAGTGCGATTCGACGCCGAGCAGTATTACGAGATTCTGGCCGAGTGCCTGCGGATCGATCCACTCATCCGAAACCATTGGGACGTGATGGGCGAGGTGGACCGGGAACATCGCATCAAACTGGTGGTGGACGAATGGGGATCGTGGTACGCGCCGGGCAGCGAACCGTTTCCGGAGGCGCTGATAGGGCAACAGAATACGATGCGCGACGCGGTTCTGGCCGGGCTGACGCTCGACACGTTTCACCGTCATGCGGAGAAGGTGGGGATGGCGAATATCGCGCAGTTGGTCAATTGCCTTCAGTCTCTGTTTCTGGCGCATGAGGACCGGTTTTGCGTGACGCCCACCTATCACGTTTTCGACATGTATTCCGCGCATCAGGGGGCGCAGTCGCTGCGGGTGATCGATTCGGCGCCGCGTGCCGGCTACACGCGAAACGGGAAACCGGCGTCGATTCCCGGGTTGAGCGCGTCGGCGTCGATGGCCGAAAAGCGCCTGACGTTGACGGTAACCAATCCAAGCATGGATCAGGCGCGGGAGGTGGCCATTGCGCTGCGCGGGGCGGCCAAGGTGAAGTATATCGAGGCGACGGTGTTGGCGGCAGCCGATGTGCATGCGCACAACAGCTTCGCGCAGCCGCGCGCGGTGGAGCCGAAGAAGGTTCCGGTGACGGTGGTGGACCGCGACTGGGTTCACCGCTTTCCGCCGGCGTCGGTAACGAAACTGAGCATCGAGCTGGTTTGAAATATTTTTCGGGCGGTTGTCGATTTGGCGTTTCTCATCCGTCGCTCCAGTGACGGCCGGTATCTTTATTGGCCGTTAGTTACGAATCAGGAGAAACGTCATGTCCAGCAAAATGAGTTACAACGCCGGTCTGCTTACCACGGTTACCCTGGCGGCCTTGGGGGTGGGGGCGGCCGGATCGCCGGATAGCCTTACGGCTGAGGACCGGAACACCGGCGTGGAGCATTTGGAGAAGTCACGCGAGGCTGTGATGGCCCGTGTTCGCGGACTTTCGCCGGCGCAATGGATTTACCGGGAGGCGCCGGGCCGATGGTCCGTTGCGGAAATCGTGGAGCATCTGGCGCTGGCCGAAGATGTGCTGTTCGAGAACGTGCGGCGAGTGATGAAGGAAGGCCCGGGACGGCCGGAACGGGACTACCAGGGGACCGATAGAATGGTTCTGACCCTGATCCCGGACCGTTCCAACAAGGCAACCGCGGCGGCCCCGACTGTGCCAGCCGGGCGATGGACGCCGAGCGGTGCTCTGGACCAGTTTCGGATGCGCCGGGCGCGGACGGTGGAGTTCCTGCGGTCCACGGGAGAGCTGAGAGAGCATGTGAGCGATGGGCCGCTCGGCCAGCCCATGGACGCCTATCAATGGCTGCTGTTCATCGCTGCTCACACCGAACGCCATTCGAGGCAGATTGCCGAGGTGATGGCGCAGCCGGGGTTTCCGGGTGGAGCGAGGTAAGGTAAGGAATCACGCAATGCAATATATGTTCCTGATCTACGGAGATGAAGCGGCCATCGCCCAGAGTACGCCCGAAGAGTTGGAGCACAGTCTGGCGCTAAACCAACAGGTGGTGGAGGAGGCATCGGCGAAGGGCATCCTGGCCGGTG
>JBGSME010001057.1:0-3718 GCA_041740335.1 Bryobacteraceae bacterium
CGCGGGCGCGGAAATCGTCGCGTTCCGATTCGTTCATCGCAAGTACGCGCCGGATGGCTGCTTCGAGGCTGTCGTGGGTGAAGGGTATCGCCGCGTCGCCGGCCACTTCGGCGTTCTCCGGAGTGTCCAGGTAGAGGGTCAGCGCGCCCCGGCCCATCGATTCGATCAGCGCCGGATGCGTACCGCCCACTTCGGTGGCGTGGATGTAGGCAAACGAATGGCTGGTCAGCTCATGGTAGCCGCCGCCGTAAATGGCTCCGGGCAGAACTACCCGCGGGTCGCGGGTGTCACGCACGCGAGCGATGTATTCGGCCGCGTAAGGCGCGTCACCGATCAGGGCCAGCTTGATTGCTGTCTCGACGCGCTCGAAGGCCTGTCGCACGAGCAGGGCGTTGTTCTCCGGCTCCATGCGGCTCACGTACAGAAAGTATTGCCGGGGCTCGAGACCGAGTTGATCCAGCACAGCGGCGCCGGCGGCGCGCTCGCTGCCGGCGCCATAGGGAATGAAGGTGGTCTCCTTGCCGTACTTGTCGCGGTAGTAACTGGCGATCTGTTCGGCATCGCTCACTACCGTGTTCGGACAGATGGTGGAGAGCCGCTCGCCGAGTTGATACCACGCCCGGCCAAGCCAGTTCCATTTCTTGCGATTGCGCTCGAGGCCATCGACGTTGAGCGCCACCGGTATCCCGGCCAAGCGCGGCAACCAAGTGAAGATAGCGTTGGCGGCGTTGCAGTAGAGCGCGGCGTCCTGCTGCCGGTGGTGCCATACCAGGTGCAGAGTAGAAAGAAACGTGTGCGCCACGGTGTCGAGATACTTGTGGCGGATCGTGGGAAGGTCCACTAGTTCCACGCCGCGGTATTGCGGTGAGGAATGTTTCTGGCGGCAGTAGACGGTGACGCGGTGGCCGCGATTCACCAGACGGGTGGAGAGCTCTTCGGCGAACGTTTCAAATCCGCCGTAACGCGCGGGGATGCCGCGGGTTCCCACCAGAGCGATGCGCACGCTTAGCGGCTGGCCGAGCCCACACGGGCAGCCGCGGCTACCGCCGATGAGCGTGGTTTGAGCGCCGGAAAGCTGACGGGCTTGTAGGAAAACCAGGAGGCCATGTATTCGTCGCTTGACCGTACGCGGGCCATGATCTTGCGGCGCTTCCCGAGGAAGCGGCGATAGTTTTGAAACAGGTAGGAAAATGCTCCGAGAGAACCGTGTTCGCGAACCACGCAGCACACCAGGACCACGAGATCCCGCGCGGTGATGGAGAGCGCGTTGCGCCAGTAGACGCCGGGGGTAATGTTCTTGATCCGCATCAGGAAGCGGTTCTTCACCGAATGCATGTTGATCTCCGGCGGCAGAGCGCGCCGGTTGCCGGGAAGAACGCTCCGTACGTGATAGCCGCGGGCGCGAGGGGTATAAAGGCATTTCCAGCCGAACAGTTGGGAGCGCCAGGCGACGTCGGCGTCTTCGCGGTAGACGAAGAAATCGGGATCGAAGAACTCGTTGTCGATGGCGGTGTCCTCAATCATCGACCGGCGGTAGAGCGCGGCGGCGGCGGTTGCGCCGAACACATACTCATGTTTGGTGTAGTGGCCGCTGTCGATCTCCTGGCTGCCGCGGTCCAGGTGGCGCAGCATCGCAGTAAAGAAGATACCGGTGGAATCGATGCGCTGCTCGTCGGGAATCTCGAAGCTGGACTTGATGGTAAGCAGCTTGCCGCAAACGGTGCCGACCTTAACGTCGGCTTCGCCGGCGGCCACCAGTTCGGACACGAAGTCGCTTAACAACAGTACATCCGGATTCAGCGTGAGAACCCAAGCGCCGCTCGACAGCGCGATCGCCTGATTCTGCGCCGCCGCGAATCCGATGTTTTCCTGGTTGTAAATGATCTGACAGCGATCCTCGAACTGCTCCAGGATATCGGTGGTGCCATCGGTGGAGGCGTTGTCAATCACCACAATCTCAATATCCGGATAGGCTTGAGAGAGGACCGATTCGAGACAGCGGCGAATAAAGCGGCCGCTGTTATATGTCACCACCGTTACAGAAACCAGCGCGTTTGAGGCCATGCGTTTGGAAGGTGAAACTTTTTCTTTCTTCTTCTAGTTCTTTGCGCGTCCGTTGCCGCGATTCAACAATTGCGGGCCCTTAAAAAATGCCGAGCCGGCGAAGCGGATTACTGCACCGTATCCACCTCCGGCAGCCAACAACATTCGACCGGCCGAACCCAGAGCAACCGACACCGCCGTGGCCCGTAAACCCCAAAGGCCAAAGTGCTTGGCGGCGTACATCACGAGGTTAGCATACCAGAAATAGCGCCGTTTGCCCTCCTCGATTGAGGGTATCGAGTGTCCCCCCGAATGCGTGGCCGTAACCGAGGGTTCATAAAAGGCCGCGTAGCCTGCGTTGCAGATGCGTTTCAGGAAATCGACGTCTTCGAACCAGAGGGGATGAAAGCGCTGGTCGAAGCCGCCGAGGCGGTCCCAGATGTCGCGCCGGAACAGGATGAGAGCTCCGGCGGGCTGTTCCACGGGCTGGGCGATATCGAGATTGAGGTCGAGGCAGCGGTAGCGGCGGTTGACGGGATTGGATGGCCACAGCCGGTTGATTCCGAGTGCCTCGAACGAGAACACCGCCGGGGAAGGGAAGCGCCGGACGTTGAACCCGGTCTGGACTGCGCCATCCTCACCGAGGAGCTTTCCGGCGGCGGCGGCAATGCCCGGGCGGCGGCAAGCTTCGATGAGGGGCTCGATCGAGGTGAGAAGAATGGCGTCGGGATTGAGCAGCAGGATCAGAGACGCGCCCGCGGCCACTACGCCCTGATTGGCGGCGGCGGCGAATCCGCGGTTGGTTCGGTTGGCGATTACGGTGACTCCGGGAAAGCGGCGGGCGGCGGCGGCGCTGCCATCGGCGGAGGCGTTGTCGACGACGACGATGCGGTCCACGCGAGGGATGGCGGCCTCGATGCAGCGCGCGATGCACTCTTCCGAGTTATAAGTGATGATGACGGCGGCGGTTGTCGTACCTGTTCTCGTCACAGCGGCCGCCCTTCGGTAATGAGAAAGTAGAGCCGCCAGTAGGTGTCCGGGCCGGCGCCGCTTTGCAGTTCGCGGATCAGGGCTTGCTGGCTGGCGAAGAGACGGTCCGGCTCAGGACGATTTCGGAATGATGGGAACAGGCTGCGGGCGGCGACGCCTTCGCGTTTGCCGGCGAACCACGTAGCCAGGCCGGCGAATCCCGCATTTTTCCAGACGACCAATCCCCACAGGAACTGGCCGGCGGCGATGCTCCATCCCGACTTTGACAACCACCGTTCCGGCCGGTATTTCCAGACGAGGTACATCTGGTTGCGAGCGATCATGCGGATGGTTTGCGGGTTCCAAACGCCGAGCGTGGCGCTGCCCCAGTGTCCGGCGGTTGCTTCCGGCACGTAGACGCCGGGGCAGCCGGCGAGCGCGCAACGGATGCCGAAGTCGACGTCTTCGAGGTAGCTTTCGAAGCGCTCGTCGAGTGGTCCGACGCGGTCGAAGAGAGAACGCCGATAGAGGGCGGCGGTCATGGGCGTGGATTGGATACGGGAGGGGCGATTCCACAGTTCGGAGTCCGGCTTGCCAGCGCCGCAGCGCCAGGCGGTGCGGGCACTGGAGACGAGGTCGAAGGCGCCGTCGAGCAGGCCGGGGCGAGCCAGGCTGCGAAGTTTTCCGGCGGCGAACCATATCGGCG
>JBGSME010001058.1:0-2991 GCA_041740335.1 Bryobacteraceae bacterium
TTCTACCCTGGAGGTCCAAGATGCTCAAGAAGATCCTGGTTCTGCTAGCCGTGCTACTGGCCGGCTTCCTTGCTATGGCGGCGATGCAGCCGGACTCGTATACAGTCACTCGAACAGCCACAATCGCCGCGCCCCCTGAACACGTATTCGCGCTGGTCAACGATTTTCATCAATGGGACAAATGGTCGCCTTGGGCGAAGATCGATCCCAACATGAAGACAACCTACGATGGTCCTCCTGCCGGCGCCGGCGCTGTCTACTCCTGGACCGGCAACGATGAGGTGGGCGAGGGACGCATGACGATCCTCGAAAGCCGCCCGAACGACGCCATCAAGATCGATCTCGAATTCCTCAAGCCCTTCGAGTCCAAGGCGATCAACGAGTTCATCCTCAAGGCGGAAGGCACTGGAACGGCGGTCGAATGGCGCATGGCCGGAGACAGTAACTTCATGTCGAAGGTTTTCTCGCTCGTGATGGGCGGAATGGATAAGATGATCGGGCCCGACTTCGAAAAGGGACTGGCCCAGATGAAGTCAGCCGCCGAAGGCAAGTAAGTTACTTCGCCTCGAAACGGTAGAGCGCCTCCGACGTCCGAAGATAGATCTGGCCGTCCACCAGCGCGGGAGTGGCGTAGCAGCCCTCGTCAAGATCGTTCACCTCGATCACTTCCCACTCGCCCCCCGCGCGCAGCACCGCCACTTTTCCGTCTTCGTTGGCGAGATAAACACGGCCTTCGGCGGCCACCGGCGACGACGAGTATCCGCCGATGGCTCCGGTGACCCTGCCTGCTTTCAATACCTTCCCGGAAGCGCCGTCATAGGAAGTGAGAATGCCCCCGTTCTTCACCACGTAGAGCACCCCCTGATACGCCAGCGGCGAAGGGATCACGTGATCAAAACCCCGGTCGACACGCCACAGTTGACGCGCACGGAACGGCCCGGCCTTCTCCGGATCAGGCTCAATGCGGAACGCCACCAGAAATGTAGGTCCGCCTACTTCGCGCTGCTTGGCGTCCCATTCGTCCTCGGTGAGGATCATGTCGCGATTGCCGCCGTACTTGGCGATCCCATGCAGGAACGGGTCGACACCATACTCGTCGGGCGATAGCTTCCCGTCGCCGTTCTTGTCAAGCCGGGCCAGCCTGGTTGCGAACGGGGCCGGAGCATCGCTCCCGTAGCCGAACGAATACAACGTATCGCCTTCCATCGCCGCGCTCGACACAATCGCCGAACTCAGCCCGCGCCACGTGACCGCGCGTTTTCCCGTGTGGACGGCATGCGCACCGAATTGCCCCCGGCTGGCGGTAAGTACATACGGCTCGCCGCCGTTCGCTTGATAGAACAGCGGGGTGCCCCAGCCCTCGCCTTCGTCCCACGCCGTCTTCCACCGTAGTTCGCCGTTGCGCCGGTCAAACGCGGCAATGAAGGAACCCTCCAGTTGATCGGCCACCACCACCACATTCGCGCCGGCTAGAATTGGCGACGCTCCAAGCCCCATCGAAGTTACAAACGGCCCGAGCGGCGCTTTCCACAGCATCTTGCCCGCTGTGTCGTAGGCTACCATCCCATAGTCCTTGAAGAAGGCGTAGACATGCTCGCCGTCGGTAACCGGTGTGATCGCCGCCGGATTATTCAACTTATTCGCGATATCGCGGTGCGTCCGCGGAACTGACCGCGACCATAGCAACTTACCCGTCTCACGGTCATAACACTCCGTGTAAAGTTCGTCCCCCTCGTGCGACGTCAGAAACACGTGCCGCCCGGTTACTACGGGCGACGATTTTCCCGCCCGCACCGGAGTCCGCCAGGCAAGATTCGTTTCGCGGTTGAATCGTTGCGGGAACCCGCCGGCCGCGGCGACGCCCGTGCCGTTCGGCCCGCGGAAGCGCGTCCAATCCTCCGCCGCCGGACAAAACGCTACCCACAGGACGGAAACCAGTATGAGTCTCATGATTGATTACCCTTTCAGCCAGCGATCGAACCAGGCGAAGGCATCCCGCTGCATATCGCGATCGAACTTATGCGGGCCGGGATAGAACTTCGCCTGATAGCGATCCCCGGCGCCGGCTTTCTTGTACACCTCGCCCAAAATCCGGTCGGCACGTTCCATCTCCGGGACCGTGAATAGCTGATCCTCGTGATTGTTCAGTACAAAGACCGGCGCGGGCGCGTTCAGGCCAAGTATCTCAGGATAGTCCAGGTCGCGCGCCAGCCCCGGTATGTAGATCATCCAAGTGTGTGTGTAGCACTTATTCAGAAGATAGTCGCGCCACGTGGTCATCATTCCGGCGCAGCAGGAACATCGGATCCGCGGATCGGCGCCGGTCAGATAGACAGTCCGAAGACCGCCGCCGGAAAGTCCGCAGCAGCCGACCCGCGAGGCGTCCACATCAGGCCGCGAGCAAAGATAGTCAAGAGCGCGTTGATCCTCGGCGGTGAACACGCCCGGCCATGTGGCCCCGGCGCTGAACAGGCTTTTGGCGATCAGGTGCTCATGGTTGCCGGCGAACCGGTTGTAGTTCTTGATCTCGTCTTCCGATTCCGGATCCCGCTCAACCAACTCGCCCTTGATGCGATCGGGAAGATCGGCGGCGCGCATGCGGCGGCTGCCGAAAGTGAACGCGTCGTGAACCAGAACGGCGTAGCCAAGCCGGGCAAGTTCGTTCGCCCAGGCAAGTCCGCCATAGTAGTGATCCTGATGCGCCTTCATCAGCGGATGGCTGTCGGCCGAGATTCGTGTGATCTTTCGAGTCCCGAAGTACTTGTTGCCGCCGTGATCGTGCAGTGCGAGGACAGCAGGCAATTTTCCGGTGGCGCCGGCCGGCTTCAGCAGCAGCGCTTCGGTGGGAGGACCATAAGGAAGCTGCCATTGCAGATGTTCGATCGACAAGCCGTCGTAGTCAATATGGTGCTGCACCGAAGCCTGGGGAACTCCGCCAGTCGGCGGCTGGGCGAGGGCGTCCAGATAACGGGCGCGGGCTTCGCGGCGCCA
>JBGSME010001059.1:0-3767 GCA_041740335.1 Bryobacteraceae bacterium
CACGATCGTCATGTTCTGGTCCGACAACGGCTACCATTGCGGTGAAAAGGATCATTGGGAGAAGACGACTCTCTGGGAACAATCCGCCCGCGTACCCATGGCCGTCCGCGTCCCCGGCCTCACGCAACCAGGATCGCGCTGCGGCCGGACCGTCGGCCTCATCGACATCGCTCCCACCCTCGCCGATCTCTGCCATCTCCAACCCGGCCAAACCGCACCGCAAGGCCGCAGCCTCACGCCTCTCCTGCGCCGCCCGCGCGCCTCGTGGGATCGCCCCGCTCTCACCACCTACGGCGAAGGCTACGCCTCGGTGCGCGACGAACGCTACCGCTACATCCGATATCCGGACGCCTCCGAGGAACTCTACAACCATGCCGAGGACCCTCACGAGTTCCGAAATCTCGCGCAAACTCCCGGCGTCGACAAGATCAAAGCCCGCCTCGCAAAACACATTCCAGATCGTTGGGCGCCCACCCTCGGAGGCCGCCTTGGCTAGCCCAGCGGCACAGGGCGGGGCGCCCTGAAGGCAGGTAAGGATTCGCCGCCCCAGCTCCGTTGTGCCGGCGAGTCCTTAGAAGCCGTTTTGCGTGGCGGACCCGTACCCGCGTACCGAAATAAGTGTGCTTTAATCGAAACATCCCACCCCGGATTTGGGTTCGCAGTGGGGAAGGGTGAAATGAAACGTAACGAGGTGTACAAACCGTGAGGCTGGGACTTTTCCCTCTACTTTGCGCCGCCACTCTTTTTGCGGCCCCCCCATCGGATCCTGCCAGCCGCCCTGGCAACGCATCGGAAGAGAATTGTTCCTTCCGCGCCGATCCGGATAGCTTTCTCCAGCGCCAGGCCCGCGAACAACTGCTGGTGTTCGCCCAGACAGCCAAGGGCGCCAATCGGTCCGCGACCGCATCGCGCACCGTCGCTCCGGGCGACATTCCGCGCCGGAACTTCATCGACAACGAGATCTTCGACAAACTCGCCGAAGCCAATGTCCCCGCCGCCGCCGTCGCCTCCGACGAAGTCTTTCTACGTCGCATCTACCTCGACCTCACAGGCCGCATTCCCTCGCCCGCCGATGTGCGCGACTTCCTCGCCGATACTTCCACCGACAAGCGCAGCCGCGTGATTGACCGGCTTCTCTACTCCCCCGAATTCACTGACCGTTGGACGATTTGGATGGGCGACCTCGTCGGCAACGTCATCGTCAACACCAACATCAACCGCCAGACCCAGGGCCGCAACGCTTTCTACAACTGGATCTGCAACTCGATCGCCCAGGAGAAGTCGCTTCGTGACATGGTCTACGAGATGGTCTCGGCGAGCGGCAATTCCTTCGATCCGGAAGCCGGCGCGGTCAACTATCTGCTCGGCAGCCGCCAGACCATGGGTCCCGCGCAGGACATCTATGACTTCATGCTCTTTCAGGTGATGGAGCGCTTCGCGGGCCTCGGTCACTATGATTGCCTCCTCTGTCACGACGGCCGCCGCCATCTCGATCAGTTGAGCCTCTGGGGTGGCCAGGCGACGCGCGGCGAAGCCCAGCGCCTTTCGGCCTTCTTCTCCCGCGTGAACCTTCAGCGCATCGGGGCGCAAGCCGATCCCCTCTACAACTCCTTCAACCTGACTGACCGGCCCGCCGGCGCTTACAACCTCAACACCACCTCGGGCAACCGCCCCTCGCGCCAGCCGATCGGGACCATTCGCGTCGTCATGCCCGAGTATCGCGACGGATCCCAGCCGGGCGCCTCCGATTGGCGAGGCGAATTCGCCGCCAAGCTTACCGCCGATCCCATCTTCGCCATCAATTTCGCCAACCGCCTCTGGAAGGCGATGTTCGGCTATGGCCTCGTCGAACCCGTCGACGGTCTCGACCCCGCCCGCCTCGATCCCGACAATCCGCCTTCCGCCCCGTGGACCCTCCAGGCTTCCCATCCACGCCTCCTGCGCATGCTCGCCAACGAACTCGCCTCCGGCAATTTCAACATCCGCGAGTTTCTGCGCTTGGTCGCCGAATCCTCGGCCTATCAGTTGGGCTCCCCGTATGACGGCGAATGGAGCATCAGCCAGGTGCCTCTCTTCGCGCGGCGCTATCCTCGCCGCCTCGATGGTGAGGAGGTTCATGACGCCATCACCAAAGCCACCGGCATCGCAACGCCGTACACCGTGAACGGTTTTGACGCCGCTTTTCCCTGGGCCGCGCAACTCCCTGACCCGCAGGAGCCCAGGACCAATGGCAACTCCCGCACCTTCATGGACGCCTTCCTTCGCGGCAATCGCGATACTGTGCAGCGCAGCCGCGAGGGGTCCATCATCCAGCAGTTGAGCCTCATGAACCACGTCTTTGTCTCAACCAGGCTGAAAACGCGCGCCTCGGAAAATCTTCGCGCCATCGCCGCTTTTACCGATAATCCTGCCGCGATCGACGAATTGTTCCTGCTGTTTCTCGGCCGTCTGCCGGCTGAGGACGAACGCGCCGAAGCGATTGCTCATCTCGAAAAAGCCCGCACGCCGGCTGCCCGCGGCACTGCCGTCGAGGATCTGGCCTGGGTCCTCGTCAACAAAACCGAGTTCATTTTCAGCTACTGAGGCGCCACCATCATGAAATCCAAAGACTACTTCGGCATCGATTGGCAGGCGATCCTGGCTCAGCATCCCGGAACCTTGTTTTGGCGCCGGCCGCACCTCGAACGTCGCGTCTTCTTCCGCCATATCGCCAGCGCCGTCGGCGGCTACTTCCTGCTTCCTTCCCGCCCCGGCGAGACCATCGCCCATGCCGCCGAACCTATCCGCAAGGCGAAGAATTGCATCTTCATCCAACTCAACGGCGGCATCAGCCACGTCGACAGCTTCGATCTAAAGGAAGGCGCTTGGACCCCAGCCGGTTTTGAGCCAACCGGCTTTGACGGCGTTCGCTGGCCTCGCGGCGTCTTGCCCACCGTTGCCCAGCATCTCGATTCGGTGGCCCTCGTCCGCTCCGTGCGCTCCTGGGCTTTGGTCCACACGCTGGCACGGGACTGGGTCCAGATCGGCCGCAACCCCACTTCCAGCACCGCCCGCATTGCCCCACACATCGGCTCGGTGGTCTCGCTTGAGTTGGGCGCATCCAGCCCCGATCAGGTCCTCCCGCCGTTTCTCGCGCTCAACACCGGTACCGGAATTCCTTCGCAAGGATACTTCGCGCCCACACATGCCCCGTTCCTGCTGAGCCCCACCGGCAACGGCCTCGACAATACCGTCCATCGTGACGGCCCCGACGCCTTTGGCCGCCGCTACGACCTGCTGCTCAAGATGGACGGCAAGGAGCGCGACAACGCCACCCTTGGCCTTACCAGCCGCGAGACCGCTCAGTTCAATACCAGCGCGCGCCTGCTCATGTACAACTCCCGCGTCGACGAGGCTTTCCGCTTTTCCGTCGAGGAGCGCCAGCGTTACGGGAACACCGGATTCGGGAACGCCTGCATCACCGCGCGCAACGTTCTCAAATCCAAACTCGGCGCGCGATTCATCCAGATCTCCATCGGCGGCTGGGATAACCACGCCGATATCTACACCACCGCGTTCAATCCCGCCAATGACCGTTCCATCGTCCGCCAGCTCGACAACGGTCTCGGCAATCTCCTCGCGGACCTCAAAGCCGATGGCCTCCTCGACGACACCCTCGTCCTGTGCATGGGCGAATTCGGCCGCACCGTAAGCGCGCTCAATGCCCAACGAGGCCGCGATCATTTCCTCCAGCAGTCCGTTCTGTTCGCCGGCGCCGGCATTCGCGG
>JBGSME010001060.1:0-2250 GCA_041740335.1 Bryobacteraceae bacterium
TCTCCGGCCACCTGTACACGCCGACGCGCGACCCGGAGGGTCCGCTGAGCACGCTGCCGGCTATTTCCACCTGCCTGCTGGGCGTGCTTACCGGGGACTGGCTGCGGTCGCGACGGGAAGGGCAAGCCAAGACCGTGGCGATGCTCGCCGGCGGAGCGGCGCTGGCAGCGGCGGCGTACGGGCTCAATCCATGGCAGCCGATCAACAAAAACATCTGGACCTCCACCTACGTCCTGCTGTGCGGCGGCCTGGCGCTGCTGGTTTTTGGCGTCTGCTACTACGTGATCGACGTGAAGCAGAATCGGGGGGCGTGGACGCGGCCATGGGTGATTTTCGGGATGAACGCGATGGCCGTGTATGTCTTTCACGAACTGGTGAGTATCTTCGCGGCGCGCTCGCACGTGGGCGCCGTCACGCTCAGGCAGTGGCTCTACGATGGATTGCTACCGGCGCTGGGCGCGGCCAACGCATCGCTCGCCTACTCGCTATTGCATGTGGCTGTGTCGTTCGGCTTCGCCTGGTATCTGTACCGGCGGAGCTATTTTTTCAAGTTCTGATAGGGCATAATCAAGCCATGATGAAACGCCGTGGATTCCTCGCCGCAGCAGCCGCCGCCGGGCTGGCGCAGGCCAAGCAGGGCCGCTACACCGTGGGCATCACCACCAACACGCGCGGGGGATGGGAGAAAGACGTGTTTCTCTCGTTCCGCGAAGCGCGCGAGGCCGGCTATCGCAACGTCGAGACATTCATCTCGTATTGTCACAAGGACTATTGGAACAACCCGGGCGAGTTGCAGAAGCAGATCGACGCGATCGGGGTTCGTTTTGTGACGATTTCGAATAGCGGTCCGCTCGAGATGCACTTTGAGGATCCGGCGCGCCACGGCAAGCTGATCGAGGATCATGTGGCGCTCGGCCGGTTCATCCGTAGGTTCGGCTGCACACATCTGAAGATCAATCTCGGCCCTCGCCGCGCGGAAGGAACGTCGAAACAGGATCTCGAGCAGATCGCAAAAGTGCTCAACGTGCTGGGCAAGCGGCTGACGGCGGAGGGGGTGAAGCTGGCGATACACGCGCACATGTGGAACCAGTTCGAGAACCGCGCCGAAATCGACATGGTGCTGGGGGCCACCGATCCGAAGCATGTATGGTTCGTGTTGGACACTGGCCACATCACGATGGCGGGGATGGATCCGGTGGAGCTGGCTCGAAGCCTTGGGCACCGGATCGTGGAGTTCCACATGAAGGACACCAAGCCGGAATGGCGAGGCGGCGCGGCGAAACGCCTGGATCGTCCGGACATGATGGCCGATCCGCCGTTCTTTCCGCTGGGGCACGGCGGGGTGGATTTCCCGGCGTTGAAGGCCCATCTGGATTCGATCGGGTGGAAAGGCTTTCTCACGGTGGAACTCGACACGTCGCCGAAGCGCACGCCGAAGGAAAGCGCGCGAATCAGTTTTGAGTATCTGAGAGACAAGCTGCGGCTCCCGGAAGAGTCGTTTGGCTTACGTTCCTGAGAGGAAGGGCCGCGCATCCTTGCTCGCAGAGGCTGACTGGTGGCAAGCGGGCAACCTCCGGTTGAAGGATTCCGTTCCTCGTGCCGATGAGAGGGATGTAGCCAGCAAAATAAAACGGAACGGCGCCTCCCGCACCTCTCGCAGCACTCGCATGCCTTGTCCCGTGCTGTCCGGCCGCAGTCCCTACGGTCGAATACGATGCAGCGCACGGTTGTTGAAACCTGTGCGGCTGGTCGAGTGCTATGCTGAAGGTGGCCCATTGGAAAGGGGCTTGTGTTGAACGATCGACTCAAGGAACTGATGCAGGAGTTAGGGAACGCGATCAACGAATCGCTGTCGGACTCCGATCGTATTGCGGCGGCCATCGGCGAGATCAAGAGATCTGGCTACGACGTGTTCCTCGTTATGGAGGCCACGATTGGATTCAACCGCCGGGACGATGATGACGACTCCGACGACGGCGCGATGGATGACGGTGCGCAAGCGGTGACGGCGCCCGAGAAAATCAATTGGAGTTCCCAGGACGCCAAGTTTCTCAAAGCCCTTAAAATTTCCGTTGATGCCGAGTAACGCGGGTTACTCGAGGGCCCGGCCGTAGACCTCCAGCGTTTCATTCACCGCGCGATCCCAGGAAAAGTCGCCGCAGCGGATCCGGCCGCGCGCCGCATAGCCGTCTCGCAGCGCCTGGTTGGTCATGAGGAGGTGGAGGCCGCGGGTGAGTGCGTCGACGTCGA
>JBGSME010001061.1:0-3247 GCA_041740335.1 Bryobacteraceae bacterium
ACCTCTGACAGCGGCGGCGACGCTGATGCCCCGGCATAGACCGATCTGACGAGTCCGACGAGTACTTGCGGGTCATCGCGCGCGATTCCGCGAGGGAAGGATTTTCTCCGGGGATTGTTTCAAGGGCAATCCTTCAGGAGAGCAGATGTCTCAGGCCGAATATAGAATCTGCTGTAGAGTACTTACCGCGTCCCCGCCAATAGTTGGTCTACGGCCGACCGGCTCCGGCGGCTACCGGCGAAAATGGATCCCTTTCTCACCGGCCCCGACACTTTTCAAGCGGCGCGTAATGACGATCGAGCAGCGGTGCCGTATCACGGGCGTCGACAACCCCATCCACCTGGTGGCGAGTCACTGCAAGCCTTGGCGGGATTGCGAAAGCAACGAGGAGCGCCTGGACGGTGAGAACGGCCTACTCCTGACCCCGAGCATCGATCACTTGTTCGACCGCGGCTTCATCGGCTTCGAAACCTCCGGAAGGTTGATCATTTCACCAGTCGCCCACTTACCGTCCCTCCTGCGCATGGGCGTCGAGACGCAGCGTTCCGTCACCGTCGGCGGGTTCACAGCGGGACAACGGCGATTCCTGGATTTTCATCGGAACAAAGTGCTGCTCCGATCGATGCAGTGAGCGCGCAAGGTCGAGAAGAGGACTTCAGGGCTTTCCGGAGTTCGGTCTCCTTACAAGATGTGGTCGCCACGGCCGAGGATGTTCTCAAGGCAGCATATGTGCCTTCCGAAATCCGCGACGACACGCTGTCGCGACTGGCGAAGAGTCAACTTACCACTTCCCGTCAGCAGCTGATCTTCAACTACAAGGTAGCGTTGGAATCCGGGCGCTGCGATCGTGGTGCCACCGGGAGGCGGGGTTCGAGCGCCGAAATGGGCTGTAACTACCTCGCCTCGGATTTCGGCGGCAGCGAGCGGATCCATTCTTCCACCAGCTTGGCGCCACGCTCGTCCACCATATTGGTCCCGACCGGCGGCATCTGCTTGCGGCCCCGGTGGGTGATGCGCCGGTACAAGACCGACTTTTCCGGATTTCCCGAGGCGACTAGGCGAGCGTCGCGAATATCCAGATCTTCGTGCACGGGCGGCTCGTCGATCAGCTTCGCCTTTTCGAGCGGCGTGTTTTTGCCGAGCTCGATCAAGGAGTTTCCGCCGCCATCCGCAACATGGCAAATGGCGCAGTTAACCTCAAAATACGTCTTCACGCGGCGGCTGAGAGGAGCTTGCGGATCGAAGGGATCGACGTAAGCCGTCATATTCGGGGGCTCCTTCGGCAGCGCTTCCTTGAAGATCCCGGCGTGCGCATAAGTTCGAAGCTGGTTGTCCGTCGTGCCGCTGGCAAACAGGTGGTCGCGATTCATTTGCTGCGTCGTGAGCCCGAGCACAAATCCGGCGGCCCGCGAGTGACAAAACATGCACTCATCGCGGCTCGGGTAGCGCCAGACCTGTTTGCGCATACCTCCGGGCGCACTGGGATCCTTGATTCTGTAGGTAGCATCCAGGCCCTTCGCATTAACCAGGATGGCGTCCGTTTGAGCGGTGTTCCAGCGGTAGGAGTAGCCGATCCACTGGGCATCCTGCCTCAGCATGATGCGGGTTTCAATGTATTTTTTCGAGGCCGGGTTGCCTGGCTCGAGTTCGAGCGCGAACGATTTTACCGTCGCGGCGCCATCGTCCCAGACCCATTCCCCGCTTTCTTTGAATTCGATCTTCGCGTCGTCCGGTAGCGCGAAGAAACGCTCTTTCGAGGCGCCATCGGACCAAAATGGGGCGTTGATCGAATACGGCATGACGCCAGGCGCCACCTTGTGCTCGCGCACTGACGTGAACACTCCGGTCTCACTCAGCTTTCGTGGGAACGGCGCACTCCTGGCGCGGGCAGGCGGAGCCCTCTCGAGTTGCGTGATTCGCCCGGCGTCATAATCGAGCGCATACACGGAGCCATCGCGTCCTACGCCAAAGCTCGAAATCTTCACAGAACTGACGGCTAGCTCCTTGTGCCAAGTGACTTTCTTCGACTTATGGTCATAACGGAGTCCCCACACCTTGCCGTACTGATAGTCGCCGTAGAGGTAAGCGCCGGCCAACTCCTTGAACTTTGCCCCCTGATACACATAGCCACCGGTGATCGATCGGCATTCCGAGTGATGATGCTCGATCACCGGCGCCACGATTGGCGTTGGTCCACGCTGGCGGCCTGGCTGGAATGGATGCGTTCCTTCGAAAACGCTCCAGCCGTGATTGGCGCCCTTGTGCGACAGCTCGATCATCTCCCAGATATCCTGGCCGACGTCCCCGACCCACGGCTGGCCTGTTTGGGGATCGAACGAGAAACGCCACGGATTGCGGAACCCGTAAGCCCAAATCTCCGGCAGCGCGCCAGGGGTGCTGACGAAGGGATTGTCTTTCGGAATCGAGTAATTCCTGCCTGGGTCCGGATGATCCACATCGAGGCGCATCATCACCGCGTGGAGATCGGTCAGGTTCTGGCCGGAATCGTTGACATCCGACCCGCTAGTGCCGTCGCCGGTGGAAATGTAAAGGTAGCCATCCGGTCCGATGATGGCCTCCCCGCCGTTGTGTCCCCCCGACGGCCATTCGATGATGATCGTCTCCGACCCTTCGCGCACGCGCGGCGGGCTGCTACCTGGTTCGAGTTGAAAGCGCGACACACGGCTGTTCTGATTAGCACGCGAGGGCAGCTTCATGTCGGCATGGCTGAACACGAAAATGTATCCGTTCTCCCGGTATTGCGGATGGAAAGAGAACGCCGAGATGCCCCGGCCCATGTCGAGAAACAGGTCCTTTTTCCCGCCTGTATCGCTGGGAACGAAGCTGTAAACTCGTCCTTCGTACTCAGCCACGAGCAGCCGCTCCGACAGCGGATCCTGGGCGATGAAGACAGGTCCCTTGAAGGAGAATTGGGGGAACGCGTGAGTGAGCCGGTAAGGCGGCGGGGGATCGGGAGAACCTTGCAGCCTCGACGTGGTCCAGCGGACACGCTGGTCGAGACCGAACGGCTTGACGGCGGGCTCCGCCCGGCCCTTCACGCCGAAGATCGCCATGGCCGAAAACCCTGCCAGAGACGAGAGAAGGAAGAGTCGCACCCAACCGCACTCCTGTGTGGACTTCGAGATGCAAGAAGAATACCACGCGCCGCGTGTGCGAGCGGGCCCGATTGGCGATTGTTTTAGCGGCCAAGTGAAAAGTGGCTCTTCCGCACTTTTGGTGCAAGCGG